>CAZBYU010000068.1:0-6752 GCA_964496235.1 uncultured Oscillospiraceae bacterium
TAAGCGGATTGTGTCTTCCACTCTCCGATGTGTTGCCAATATATATATATATATGAGGCGTATACGGGGATAAGCATCATGACCGGGTATACATATCTTATACCTTGGTTATATGGCAACATACAAACAACGATTAGGTACATAAGTGCATAAATTGAGAGGTGTATCTCTCGCCTGAATCCATCTATGATAAAGCCGATAAGTGTACATAGGAGAAACAATGTTACAAGCAAGCTGTTGAGATTAGCGCAGAATTGACCTATTACACCGTAAGTGTCTTCGCCGGTATCGGTCATTGATGTCAAAGCCATGTTGATCCAGTTTATGAGTGCGTCATCGAAAACAAGACCCAGCCACTTGCGTGTACCGTTGTAATACATGACAAGGTTGCCCCAAAGGGTTTTCATGGTGACGGCAGAGAGGTCACTCGTGTTGCCCGTTGCCGGGGCGAGAATTCCCTCTGATATAAGCTTTAGTAAGATGAATATTGCAAATGGGAAAAGAAAAACGGGAAGCTTGTGACTTTGTGTGAATGAACTGGGGTGCTTGCGCCGATTTTGAATAAGAAAAACCAAACATGCAACAATGCACGCAAAAAGAATACTTATCCCATTTAAGCGTACTTCATAAGTGAACCATAAAGCGACACCTAGCGCAAAGCCGATTACGTACTGCCTGACGCGTTGCTGTTCATCAAGAAAAACCTCTACAAGTAATAATGAAAGCATGGCGAAAAAAAGAAAAATCATATCGCTGTAGAGCGTGTTAATAAAAACTCTAAACTCATAGCATGCACAGAACAGAAAACTCAGTAGAAATGAAATTGCTTTTCCGGAACGGCGACGGAGAAAAAGGTACATGATGCCGGCAAGCAGAGCCAAGGCAATGGCGGAAGGAATTTTGTAATAGATTATTGACGTAAAGCCAACACGGTCAAAGCCTACCAACTTATACACCAATGCCATTAACAAAGGGTAGCCCCAAACATACACCAGCGAGCCATTGAGAGCCTCGTCGGGTAACTCGCTCGGATGCATGATTACATTGAGCTTTGCCTGCTCATTCAAGCGACCTTCGGCAATGGAGATCCCCTCGGCTATGTATCCTGCCCAGTCATCACCCCAGTAGCATGTGTTGTCCAGAGAAATCAGAGAAAGGAGAAGAATCACCGTAACGAGAGAGATAAATATGTAGCAGTCCTTTTTATCATATCGCATAATTACCAGTCCTCACTTCCTGTCCGCATTAGTATATGGCAAAATGCGACAAAAGTAAACAAGAATATTTGCGACAATGTTGCTCGGTCCACCCCCTTGTCTAAATTAATCAAAAAACGCGCTTAGGTCTTGCCCGAAAAACGAAAATAGTATATAATCAAATGATAATATGCCGTATTGTGCTGTGCCATAGCGTTTTTACGTGGTGGTGTATTATAGCCGATCGGCTCAGCCAACGACTTCGGAGAGGGGAGAGAACATGACCGCAGAGCTTATACATGCGTCAAATCTATCCCTTCCCGCAATAAGCCCGTGCGGTGCGACGCTTGACGCACTCACTTTCACGGTCAGTAAGGGCGAATATGCGGCTATCCTCGGCAAAAGCTGTAGCGGCAAAACCGCGCTTGCACATGCATTCAACGCCACGCTCCCCATAAGCATGGGTGAGCTTTATGTGGCGGGCTATAATGTGCGCGACGAGAAGCGTCACGGTCAGATTCGCAAAAGTTGCGGTGTGGTGTATGCCGACTTGGAAAGTTGTTTTACCTCGTCGTATGTTTATGAGGATGTGTCTTTTGCGCCACGTTGCTTTGGCGTGAAGAGCGATAGGATACCCGGCTTGGTTGCTGCCGCACTTGCCGCAGTTGGCATGAGCGGGTGTGAACGCCGCTCTCCCCAGCTCTTGCCCGAGGGTCAAAGGGCGCGTGTCGCACTTGCCGCGGTACTCGCGGCTGAACCCGATATCGTCGTTCTAGATTCCGTGACGGAGCAGTTGCCGCCGAACGAACGCCGTGATTTTTTGAATACCCTTTCTCACATTCATGAGCAGGGGAATACGCTCGTCCTGCTCTCTAACAATGCCGAGGACGCAGTGGCGGCGGACAGGGTCATTCTCCTTGCCGACGGTCGCATAATAGCGGACGGATTGCCGCGCGAGGTGCTTTCTGATGATGAGCTGATGAAAAAGGCGGGGTTGTCTGCGCCGTTCGCGGTGCGCGTGGCGAAAAAGCTCGCGCTTGCCGGGGCATGGCAGGGCGAATTCCCGCTTACGACAGAGGAATTGGTGGCGGCGGTATGCCTATAAAGCTTGAAAATGTTACATATAGCTATCCTAGCTGTGCGCTTCCAGCCGTCGGCGACGTTACACTTGAAATCGCCGATGGGGAGTACGTCGGTATAATGGGCGCACACGGAAGCGGTAAAACCACCGTACTGAACCTTGCCGCCGGGCTGATAAAGCCCGATGCCGGTACGGTCAGCCTTGACGGTGCGGACATAAACTTACGCCGCTATGACCGGGCTGTGCTTCGCTCGGCGGTGGGGTATCTTATGGACAGACCCGAAAGACAGCTCTTTGAGACCACCGTTTTACGTGATGTGGGCTTTGCCCTGCGCGGCTTGGGGCTGTCTGATGAGGAACAGATGTCGCGTGTCGGTGCGACGCTTGGACTCGTCGGCTTGGATCGTGACGAGCTGGGCGCAAAGTCGCCCCTCTCTCTGCCGCGCGATATACAGCGGCGTGTTGCCCTTGCGGGTGTGCTTGTCGCACAGCCGAAGGTGCTTTTTTTCGATGAGCCGTTTGCGGGGCTTGATGCCGCGTCACGGCGTGAGCTTTTAACGCTTTTGGATTCTCTCAACGCCCGGGGAACAACGATAGTCATCGCCTCGCACGATGCCGACGCGCTTTCCGCGCATACCCGGCGCATTGCCGTGATGCGCTTTGGCGCGTTTATACGCGACGGACGCACAAGGGACATTTTTTCCGACTATTATGACCTCGTGCATAACGATGTTCCGGTGCCTGCCGTTCGTGCGGCGGTTCAGCTTCTGCGTGAGCGGGGCGTGGACATGCCGGTGAATATTATAGATTTCGATCAGCTTGCCGACAGGCTGAAAATACTGATGTGGAGGAAAATGAAATGATGAGCCTCCCTTCCGGTATGTATCACCACGGCTATTCCGCGATACACTCCCTTGATGCCGCCGTGAAGCTTGTCTGCTTCGCACTTTTGACCGTCGGCACTGTTGTGGCCGACAGCGCACCCGCACTGACTGCGGCGACCATCGTGACTGCGGCGATAATCTATCTCACCCAGCTCAGTGCCGCCTCGGCTTTAGAGCCTTTGCGCCGTATATGGGGCTTTCTGGTCCTCATAGTTGCGGTAAACGCACTCTTTTCAAGCGACGATAACGTGCTTGTGAGCTTTTGGGCATTCTCGCTTTCGGTGACCTCCGTTGCCAAGGGCGTGAGCATTGCTTTACGTGCGGCGTTGGTTGTTCTGCTCGGCAATGTCCTCGTCATGACCACCACGCCACTTACCCTTGCCGACGGTGCGGAGCGGCTCATATCCCCGCTTGCTCGTCTCGGCGTGCCAACCGGCGATATCGCGCTCACGCTTTCCATCGCCATCGGGCTTATCCCGGCACTTTATGCCGAGGCGGATTCCGTTCGCCGCGCACAGAATGCTCGCAGGGCGCGATTCGATACGCGCAATTTTTTCGATAAGGCGCATAGCATTTTGCCGCTCATTATCCCCGTTTTTGTCGGCGCGTTTCGCCGCGCGTCGGCACTTGCCGACTCCATGGAGGCGCGTGGGTATGCCTGCGGCATGGCGGAAAAGGCGAGAGCGGAATCACGTCTCGATTCGGGCGATATTGCCGCGCTCGTTGTCAGTGCTGCCATGTGTGCGCTGGAGCTTATAATACTTTGATAGGTTGAACTAATGCTATGTCCAAGGTGAAAAAAGCGATGATAACCGCCGTTTGCGTCGCGCTTTGCGTGGTGCTGGCAATGGCGTTTCGTGCCTTTCCGGGTGGCGGCGCGGTGTACGGACCGCTTATGCTGCCGGTGCTTGTGTGTGCGCTTGCATGCGGGGTGCGTTGCGGCGTTCTTTGCGCCCTGCTCGCGCTTCCTCTTTCGGCGGTCATAAACGCCTCGCCCACTGTCGCGCTTTTTCTCCCTGTCCTTGTTGAGTGCCTGTGCTGTGCCGTTACGGCGGGGCTTATAGCCTCCCATGCACCTCAATTTGACGAAAAAAAGGTGTATCCCGCGACGCTTCTCGGACTGCTCGTTGCCCGCATTACGGGCGGTGTGGTCGAAGCCGCGCTTTTCGCGCCCGGACTACCGGCGTTCGGCGTGTATGCGGCGGCGTATATTGTCTCGGGTGTGCCTGGGCTTGTGGTTATGCTTGTGCTTGTGCCGCGGCTTGTGCGTGCGCTTGCCGCCGTGTCTTACTCGCCGTCGTGCGACATTCCCGCAAAGGAGCAAACAAATGGAGAATAAAAAAAGAAGAGTTGAACATATTGACACTATGCGCGGTGTTTGCCTTTTGCTTGTCAACTACTTTCACTCGGGTATAAGCCTTGCGTTTTTTCAGTATGTCTCTAATATTTGTGTCCACCCCTTCCTCTTCATTGCGGGCTACTTTTTCAGTGACAGGCACTCTCTGCAAGATATCTGCCGCAAAAGAATGCGTACCACGATTTTTCCGTATTATATCTTCGGTCTCGGCTACTACCTGTTGTGGCTTTTTGCCTTCGGCGGTCAGGACAGGGATATTATAGACCCTCTGCGCTCAGTGCTTTATATGCCGACCGGGGCTTTTCCTATCGAGCCGTCGTTATACTTTCTCCCCATGGTGTTCTTCGCGAGCATGATATTTGCCGTGATCATAAAATGCATCAAGCCCGAGTGGCTTAGACTTGTCGTGGTGCTTGCGGTGACGTATCTGGGCAATATGTGGACAAGTCTTTTTGATTTCCGTCTTCCCATGTCACTCGACTGCGCCTTTGCCGTGCTTATATATCTCTACCTCGGTTATCACGGTCGCGTCATTATCGCCCTTGTTGACAGACTCATTGAGTCGCTTTCGTCGCGCTTTTTTGCCGTGTCGCTGTTTTTCGCTGTTGCGGTGATAAACTATATCTGCATTATAGGCAACTTCATACCCAATCTCCGCAATGGTGTTTGGAGCAATATTACCTTCACCCACCTCAACACCTGCGTCACCATGCTTTTGTGGGTGTACTTCTTCCGCTGGTTTGAAACCCCGCGTGTGTTTGCTCCGGTCAGACGCATCTTGAAGTATATCGGCGAAAACTCCATGACCTTTATGTGCTTTAGCCATGTCGGCTTGTATATCGGCTTGTTTATCGCCAACCGCCTGCCTTTCACCGGCATATTGCACGGTGTGCTGTATTACCTCATCGGCACGCTTGCCGTTGTGCCTATAGTGTTCGCCTTCAATAAGACCAAGCTTCATTACATATTCGGCAAATAGGGGAGGGGAAACCATGATAAAAGATATTTATCTCAAGGCCGCCGAGCTGCACGGACACTGCTGTCCGGGGCTTGCCATCGGCGTTCGCGCCGCGGCGGAGGCGGTGGAGCTTCTGAGCGTTACGCGCCGAGGGCATCATCTTTACTGCATTGCCGAGAGCGCGATGTGCTATCTTGACGGCATACAGTGGGTTTTCGGCAGTACCGCCGGCAACCGCAACCTCGTCGTGCGCGAGCGGGGGAAGACGGCATTCAATTTCTATGACCGCGCCTCCGGGAAAAGCGTCCGCCTCCTTGCAAAGCCCCAGCCTGCCGGGCTGAGCCGCGAGGAGAAAACCGATTATATCCTCACCGCACCCTTTGATGAGGTTTTTGTCAAAACGCCGGTGCGCTTTATCGCCCCACCGGACGTGCATGTCCGCCATGAGGCGGTCAAATGCCCCATCTGCGGTGAGGAGTGTGCAGAGCCTTTTCTCCGTGTGAAAAACGGTGTTGCGATATGCCTCGACTGCGCCGAAAAGGAATAATAACCCAACAGAGAACAATCAGCCCATACGCGACTGGACGCGTATGGGCCTTTATAATGCCTTTCTATACTAATTCGGACGTGCATGTCATATCATTATGCCAAAAGGAGTGATAGGCTTGATCGATCTTAAACGCTTTATACAAAAGAGTCGCCCGGTTTTGTCTGGGATAGGGCTGGTGGCGGTGGTCGCGCTGATGTTCTGGCTTGTGAGCAGTCCGGCGGTGGTCGGCGTATCCGCCGCGGCGAGAAAGCTCCCGGTATACTCGGTGCAACGTGATGACAAGGTTGTGTCGTTGTCGTTTGATGCCGCGTGGGGGAATGAGGACACGCAACAGCTCATAGATATCCTCGAAAAATACGGTGTGAAGACAACGTTTTTCGTTGTCGGCGATTGGGTGGAGAAATATCCCGAGTCCGTCAAGGCTCTTGCCGAAGCGGGGCATGAGGTGATGAATCATTCCTCAAATCACGCGCACTTTTCACAGTTGAGCAGTGAGCAGATCGCCTCCGACCTTGCAACGAGCAACGAGCGCATTGCCGCCGTGACAGGTGTCACGCCGACGCTTTTCCGTTGTCCGTATGGTGAGTATGATGACCATGTGATAGAGGCGGTCTCGACCGCCGGCATGACGGCGGTGCAATGGAATGTCGACAGCCTTGACTGGAAGGGCATATCCGCCGACGAAATCACCTCCCGCGTTCTCAAAAATGTCACCCCCGGCAGTAT
>CAZBYU010000069.1:0-6726 GCA_964496235.1 uncultured Oscillospiraceae bacterium
CGCCGCCGAAAAGCCTTGAATATCAAGGCTTTTCGGGCGAAGCAGCATTTTGAAGGATTCAAAATGCTCGGCGGATTAAGCGCAGTCAAAAAAGTTCTATTGAACTTTTTTGACAAGCTGAAAGAGAACTTTGCTTGTTGCAAGGTTCTCTTTTTCTTAGTTGACAAGTTTCTCTTTCGGTTTTATTCTAATAAAAAACGATAATCGGAGCGATGTGTATGATAATTCTCTGGATAGTCCTCGCGCTTGCGGCTGTTATACTTGCGGCGGCGTATCTTTGCTATAAAATAGGACTCGTACCTCCCGAACAGACGGAGAAAATGCTCTTCTATATGCCGAAAACCGAGCAGTATGAGCCGTATAGAGACGAGTTTCGCGCCATGACGCGTGCCGCCCTCGCAATTGAGTATGAAGATGTATATACCACAAGCTATGACGGCTGTAAGCTCCATGCCAAGCTTTATAAAGGAGCATCACTCGAAGCCCCTGTGCAGATTCTTTTCCACGGCTATAAAAGCGGGGCGGAGCGCGATTTTTGCGGTGGACTTCAATTCGCACGTGAGGGTGGCTATAACGTCATACTCGTCGATGAACGCGCCCACGGCAAAAGCGAGGGGAAATGCCTCACCCTCGGCATAAAGGAGCGGTATGACTGCCTTTCATGGGTCAATTACGCAATTGGGCATTTCGGCGCGAATATAAAGATTTTGCTTTACGGTATGTCCATGGGTGCGACCACGGTGCTTATGTCGTCCGGGCTTGACTTGCCGGAAAACGTCGTCGGTATTGCGGCGGACTGCGGATATACCTCACCTGCGGCTATTGTCAAAAAGGTACTTCGAGATTATAAAGCACCCGTCGCATTTGTTTATCCGCTTGCGCGGCTCTCCGGGCTTCTTTTCGGCGGGTTCGATATTGATAAAGCCTCCGCGCCGGACGCGCTTGCCCACTGCACCATTCCTGTTCTCTTTGTTCACGGCGATGATGACCGTTTTGTCCCCTGTGACATGGGACGGGAGAATTATGCCGCCTGTGCCTCCGCGTATAAGCGGTTGCTTATTGTCCCCGGCGCGGGACACGGCTTGAGCTATATGCTCGACAAGAAAGCCTATTTAGATGCACTTCATGAGTTTCAGCGTGTCGCACTTGGGGAATGAACGGAATATGGCTTTGCAACAGCACCAAACCCATATGATAATCCGAGCGAGAAAACTCGCTCGGATTTTTGCTTAACTACCCCCAAATTCACTGTGATTTTGCAATACAACGCAAAAACCCGGTATGATTTTAGCAAATCGTTCACACACTGCCTCTTGACTTATGTCCGAAATCGTACTATACACAGCGCGTTGCGTAAGTACGAATTCGGACACAGAGGCGCGTGTGTGAGAAACGAATACGCGAAAAATGTGATCGTTAGCATGGATTATACGGAAAAAAGTCAACAAAATCAACGCTATGTCGAATTATTTGGACGCGATATATCATCAGGCATCGCGTAAGCTGGGTATACCGGACAGTGTGTTGATTGTCCTGTATGAGATATACGTAAGCGGGGGGCTGTCCATTAAACAGCACCACCAAGAATAACGGCATCAGAAGCAGACTGTCAACTCCGTCGTGCGTCGGCTGGAAGCGGACGGTCTAATTTACCTTGAACCGTACAAGGGCAAGTCAAAGCGCGTCGCGCTCACCGAAAAGGGGAGCGCCTTTGCGGAAAATACGGCGGGACGGCTTTTTGAGACCTAATGCAGTGTCTTTCGCGGCTGTATTCAGCAGGAAGTTGACATTTACCTCGCTCTTTCCGAGAGATTCAATATCTCCCTGCGTGAGCAAATTGAAAACTGGAACATTTAACGTAGAATGAAAAAGCAAATACAACTATTGGATCATTTTAACTATAAGCGTCTGCTTCGCTTTACCCTGCACTCAATCGGCATGATGGTTTTTGCGTCAATATACAGCGTGGTGGATGGCTTCTTCGTCTCAAACTATGCCGGTAAAACACACTTTGCCGCGATAAATCTTATTTACCCTTTCTTGATGATAATGTCCACCGTCGGCTTGATGTTCGGCACAGGCGGTCGGCAATCGTGGCAAAGACCTTTGGCGAGGGAAAGAGCGAACGCGCAAACGAATACTTTTCTCTTTTTGTATATATCAAATTTGCCCTCTGTGTTGTCCTTGCCGCGCTTTCCATTTACTTTATACGCCCCATTGCCGCCGCGCTCGGTGTTGAGGGAGACATGCTTGAAAACGCGGTCGTTTACGCGCGTATTATCCTGCTTGCCCTGCCGTTTGCCAAGTTCTTTGTCGGATACGATGCCGCACCGGTCGAGCTTACCGGCTCTGGCTTTTGCGTATAGTCTCTGGCGTTCATATTTATGGGCTTTGTCATATTCATAATAATTAACTAAAGAGCAATAGGTTTTCCCGCAGATGCTTTTTTGCACCTATAATAAAAAACTCTTGCATTCTCACACCCTATGTGTTATCATCTCCTTGTGAACACTTCACCACTTCACTAAAAGAGAGGCACGAGGTATGAGACAGAACATAGCGAAGCTCGGGCGCATGATAACAGACTGTCTTGATGTCAAGCTCGGTCTTGCCAAAATGGACGAGAGCAGACCGGAGTATTGGATGCTCGACGAGCTGTTGACCGACGAGATGGCGGAATTGATGTTGAAGATGGAGGTCAGAAAGCCGATTACGGCATCTGAGCTTGCAAAGAAGATAAAGTGGGACGAGGCGAGGGTGCAAACTCTTCTCGATGATATTGCAAAAATAGGGCTTGTTGAGTATAACTGGCATAATGCCGACCGGCACAAGCAGTATGTCATACCCGTTTTTGTCGTCGGTAGCTCGGAAAATCTCACCTTAGATGACGAGCTTATAAAAGAACACCCCCGCGCGGCGGAATTCAGCGAAAGGATGTCCTATCTGCCGTTGGAGCAGCTTTCCCATATGGTACCTCCCGGCGGTGCGGGTTTCGGCTTCCATGTGATCCCCGTTGAAAAGGCGATTGAGAAAGAGAGCCAAGCCCTCGATATCGAGCATATTTCCTATTGGCTCAACAAGTATAAAGAGCGCGACCAGTTTGCAATTACCGCGTGTCAGTGCCGCCGCTCAATGCGTATGCTCGGCAAGGGCTGTGGCGAGCTGGAGGACGAGGTGTGCATACTCCTCGGTGACTATGCCGACTATATGTCCGAAAACGGTAAGGCGCGTAAGGCAAGCTATGAAGAAATCGTTGCTCTCCTCAAACGCACGGAGGAGTGCGGATATATGCACCAGATCACAAACGGTGACGGTCCGGATGAAATCTTTTCTATCTGCAACTGCACTGTCGGCTCGTGCTATGGTCTGCGTTGCTCTCAGCTTTTCAACCAGCCCAATCTTTCCGCCTCGGCATATCGCGCCGAGGTCACCACGGAAAACTGCGTTGCCTGCGGCAAGTGCGTGGAGGTTTGTCCTTCCGGTGCGGCAAAGCTCGGGCAAAAGCTCTGCACCGTCGACGGTCCTGTCCGCTATCCCAAGCAGCCCCTACCCGATGAAACTCCGGGCTGGAGCCGCAAGAACTGGAACTATAACTACCGCGAAGATAATCAGATAAACTGCTATGAAGCCGGTACTGCACCCTGTAAGACCGCCTGTCCCGCACATATTGCCGTGCAGGGCTATGTCCGTATGGCATCCGAAGGGCGGTATGACGAGGCGTTGAAGCTCATAAAGCAGGACAATCCCTTCCCCGCTGTATGCGGAAGTATCTGCAACAAACGCTGTGAAAGTTCCTGTACGAGAGGCAAGGTCGACGAGCCGATTGCCATTGATGAAATTAAGAAGTTCATCTCGCGTCTGGAGCTTGCACCCCAAACCCGCTATGTTCCCGATATTGTCCGCCACAAGGGAAGCCCTGCCGATTATACCGAAAAAATCGCGGTTATCGGCGCAGGACCTGCAGGCATGACCTGCGCGTACTATCTCGCGTCGATGAGCTATCCCGTCACGATTTTTGAAAAAGACTCTATCCCCGGCGGTATGCTTACCAAGGGAATCCCCAATTTCCGCCTTGAAAAGGATGTCGTGAACGCCGAAATAGACGTGCTTAAAGCACTCGGCGTTGAGTTTCGTTGTAATACCGAGGTCGGCAAGGACATCACCCTCGATGAACTGCGTCTACAGGGCTACAAGGCGTTTTATGTAGCCATCGGCTTGCAGAACGCCCTGCGCTTGAATATTGAGGGCGAAGAGCTTGACGGCGTTATCGGCGGCATTGATTTTCTCCGCGGTGTAAATCGCGGAGACACCTTGGCGATCACCGGCAATACCGTGGTTATCGGCGGCGGCAACGCCGCAGTAGACGTGGCGCGTACCTGCACCCGCCTCGGCGAAGGCAGTGTAAGCATGTACTGCCTTGAAGCCGACGCGGACATGCCGACCGTGCCTGATGAAAAGGAAGAAGCTCTTGCAGAGGGCGTTGTCATCAATAACTGCTGGGGACCTGCCCGAATACTCGGAGATAACGGTCACGTTACGGCGGTCGAGTTCAAGCGTTGCCTTTCCGTGCGTGATGAAAACGGAGTGTTCGCCCCCAAATACGATGAACATGATACCATCACCGTTCCCTGTGACAATGTCATCGTCTCTATCGGTCAAAGCTCCGCTTGGGGCGACCTTTTGTCTTGCACAAAGGCAGATACAGCCGACGGACGCCTTCTGACCTCCGATCCTGTCACCTTCCAAACCGCCGAGCCGGATGTCTTTGCCGGCGGTGACTGCACCACAGGACCGAAATTCACCATAGATGCCATCGCAACCGGGCGAGAGGGCGCGACCAGCATACACCGTTTCGTCCATCCCGGACATAGCCTGACTATTGCCAGAAATCTTCATCGCTTTAACGAGCTTGATAAGGACAAGGTCCTTATCCCGGCGGAAAAGCTGTCAGCTCCCGCGAGACAGCCCCTTTCGCATGATGACAGCAAAACCAAGACCATGCACGATAACCGCGTCATGCTCAGCGAGGAGCAGGTCAAGCTCGAAGCCTCGCGTTGCCTCAGCTGCGGTGCGACATGGGTCGATCAGAACAAGTGCATCGGTTGCGGCATATGTACGACGCGCTGTAATTTTGATGCCATGCACCTTGTGCGTATACGCCCTGAGTTTGCCAATTATATTAACGGTGACGAATCCAAGAAGGCAATACTTAAGCACGGCATGAAGCGTGCGGCAAAGCTGACCGTTAAGCGCATTAAAAACGCGGTTTCCCCGAAAGGCGAGGAATGATATGCACGAGCTGGGTACGGTTCTTTATGTCATTCGCGCCGTTGAGGATGCCTGCCGTGAGAATAAGCTTGTCACCGTCCGACGTGTCACGCTTGAAATCGGTGAGGTCAGCGGTATTCTCCCGGAGTTTTTGACGGATTGCTGGGAGTGGGCAAGAAAGCGTTCCGACTTCGTGCGTTATGCCGAGCTTAAATGTGAAAGCGTCGAGGCAGTCACACTCTGCCTTGATTGCAACCGCCGATATTCCACAGTCAAATATGCCAAGCTCTGTCCGCATTGCCACAGCGACAACACCGTGCTTGAAACGGGTAACGAGTATAACATAAAGGAAATATTGGCGATGTAATAGCGTGTATCAACATTGTGTTGTACATGATAGATGCTTTAGATCCCTTGCAGGAAGAGGCGGGAAATGCTCCCGTCTCTTTCTGCATTTGACGTGGGTCATTCAATGTGATATTATCACATCAACACATCATGGTGAAACGCCGTATTCGGTGTTCCCGCGAAAGGCAAGGATATGGCATTTGATAAGCTGTCCGTTCCTTCTGTTAAGGAACGTTTTGTGCAGGAAATAGAGGATAAGATACTTTCCGGCGAACTGAAGGTGGGTGAAAAGCTCCCACCCGCGCGTGAGCTTTGTGAGCTTATGGGGGTAAGCCTTACCATAGTAAACTCCGGAATGGGAGAGCTTGCGGCAAAGGGATTTATCGAGATAAAGCCGCGCCACGGCACCTATGTGGCAGATTACCGCGTCAACGGCACTCCGGAGGCTCTTCTCTCGGTTATGCGCTATCGCGGCGGCAAGCTCAATAAACACGACATTCGATCCTTCTGCGAGTCAAGGCTTGCGCTTGACCCCTTTGTGGCACAGCTTGTTATAGAGCGTGCTTCCGATGACGATATACGCACGCTTTTGCCTTTCTTGGAAACCATGCGCCGTGAGCGTGATATCGAGTGCTTCTGCACGGCGGTTTTGGACTTTTTCAAGCGAATGTATATGCTCAGCGACAATACAATATTCACGCTTTTATACAATTCGACCGTTCAGCCGCAAAAGGGTATGTATGCGATGTTTATCGAAAAAAACGGTTTCGACGTCATTGTTCAACACACGGAGGAGACATACCAATGCCTCATTGCACGCGATGTTGAGGGAGTAAAAAAATGCCTCGTAAAGGCTTTTTTGCTCCCACTTTCCAACGACACTTCCATCATATAATGTACAAACGCGCATGTGGAATAACCCATGCGCGCTTTCATAAAAATTCACGAAATGTCAATATATTTTTTTCTCCGGACGTGGTATTATAGTCGGTATGAAAAACGTACCGCGCTAGATGAAAGAAAAGCCCGGAGACCTCATGCGAGGCTCCGAGCAAGTTGGCACTCCCGGCGCGATTCGAACGCGCGACCTTCCGCTTAGGAGGCGGACGC
>CAZBYU010000070.1:0-6719 GCA_964496235.1 uncultured Oscillospiraceae bacterium
ATGATAAACTGGTGTCCCAATTGCCGCACCGCGCTGCATCGGACAGCGCGGTGCGGCAATTGGGACACCAGTTTATCATTCTGCGCCCCTTGTAGATAAGCCCCTTATCGTAAAGCTCACAGAAGGTCTCTCGCACAGACTTGGCACAGACCTCGTCCATGGTGAAGCGACTGCGATCCCAGTCACAGCTGACGCCCATGCTCTTTTGCTGTTCGATTATTCTGTCGCCGTATTGTTCCTTCCACGCCCAGACGCGCTCGAGGAATTTGTCACGCCCGAGGTCGTAGCGGGTTTTGCCCTCGGTCTTACGCAAGACCTCTTCGACCTTTATCTGTGTGGCAATGCCGGCATGGTCGACACCGGGAATCCACAACGCGCTGTAGCCCTGCATACGCTTATAGCGAGTGAGGATATCCTGCAGAGTAGAGTCCATGGCGTGACCCATGTGAAGCTGACCGGTGACATTGGGAGGCGGCATGACGATGGAAAACGGCTTTTTATCCGGGTCTATAACACCCTTGAAGTAACCGCCGTCCATCCACATGTCGTAGATTTTCTTTTCGACCGCTTTCGGTTCATACACTTTGGGAAGCTCTTTCATTTTTATTCTCCTCTCCTTTTTAATCAGAGTATGGAAAAGCCCTGAAGCTTTTCCGCTTCAGGGCGATAAAATACCGTGGTACCACCTGAATTCCGTGCTTATGCACGGCACTCTTGTCCGCTTAACGCGCGGAACACGACCGAACTACACAGCGCGACGCACCTTCACCCGGTTACTCGGGGTCGACCTTCCGCAAAGGCTTCACAAGGGCTTGCACCGACCGCCCTCTCTCTGACATCCGCCGAAGTTGCGTACTCCTACCCGTCACAGTAACAATGAGTGGATTATATGCCATTGGGCGAATTTTGTCAACGCTTTTTCACGCAAAAAGTCACAGCCCCATGAGCTTTTTAAGCCCTGCGGCATCGGTGACTCCGACGGTCTTTCCGATAAGCTTACCGTCCTTAAAGGCAAGAAGCGTGGGAATGCTCATGACGTTATAGCGCATGGCAAGCTCGCCCTCCGTGTCAACGTCGACCTTGCCTATTTTCGCCTTGCCGGCAAGCTCCGTGTCGAGCGCGTCGAGAATGGGAGCCTGCATGCGGCACGGACCGCACCAAGTTGCCCAAAAGTCCACCAGCGTAACGCCATCGGCGATAAAGCCGTCAAATTCAGAGGTTTTAAGATGAGAAACTGCCATAATATCTATCTCCTTTTATATATTATTTACCGGTTTTCGCGCCGATGTATTCACACGCGGCGAGTGCGGCGATATTGCCCTCCCCTGTTGCCTTTGCGAGCTGATAGGGCTTCCCCGCGCAGTCACCCGCGGCGAAAACGCCCGGAATATTCGTCGCACCGCTTTTGTCCGCGACTATGCCGGCGGCGGCTGTCTCCAGCCCCGGCACAAGGCGCGTGAGCTTTATGCTCTCCTTTATTATAAACACAGCGTTCACGCTATATTCTGTTGCATCGGCAACAAGTGCGTTCACCCGCTCCTCGCCGCGTATCTCATAGCGGCGGGCATCGGCAAAGCGAAGCACGGAACAGCCGATGCTCTCCAGAAAATCCGCGTCCTCATGTGCCTCGCGCGTAGAGCCGATGACGGCGACGGTTTTGCCGCGATAGAGCATACCGTCACAGGTCGCGCAATAGCTCACGCCGCGACCCAAAAGCCGCTCCTCACCGGGGTAAAGGTTCGTGCGGGTTATGCCGGCGGCGAGAATGACGGCGGAGGACATGTAAAAATCATTCCCCACGGCAACGCCGAAGCTATCGCCGAGCGGCGTGACGGAAAGAGCGCGACCGGCAATGACCTGCGCCCCGGACGCGTCAAGCTGGTCACGAAAGCGCGTTGCAAGCTCTGCCCCGGTAATCTCGGCAAAGCCGGGGTAGTTCGTGACCCTCTCCGCCTTGTAAAGGGCAGTAGTATCCACCGGGTTTGTGACAACGGCAACGGTTTTGCCGCGGTTGAGCGCGGTTATGGCGGCAGACGTACCCGCCGCACCGCCGCCGATGATGATTATATCAAAGGTGTCTGACATGATGAGCCTCGCAATTATATAATGGAGGGCAACGACGTGCGTTGCCCATGGGTGTTCACTCGGTGAAGTGAATGTGATTGTAAATATGATCTTGGCAGAAGCAATGATAGCCGGTACAGCGCGAGCAGTAACGAAACTCCAGCTCCGGATGGTCGGTATCTGTGCGACCGCAGACGGCACATTTGTGTGTATAGAGATTCGCCTGCTGTTCGCGGCGGATTCGTGCCGACTCACGGCGGAAGTTGACGGTGTTAGCACTCGGACGCTTGGGGAGTGAGGAAAAGAGGTCTCCGCCGCAGAAGATGAGGAAGTTTATCACGGCAACGACAGGCAAGAGATTCGCCGGGAAGCTCGACGAAAACACACCCAGCACGAAAAAGGCGGCATCTACATACGCGAGGTACTTTATTTTAATAGGTATGAAGTAGAAAAGAAGCACCTGCATATCCGGGAAAAGCACGGCAAAGGAAAAGAACATGGAGAGATAAATATACTCAGCCGTGATATTGAAGGTCATGCCGGTAGCAAAATAGATTATAAAGCCATACACCACCGTAAGCACGAGTCCGGAGAAAAAGTAAACATTAAACTGCGCCGTACCCCAGTAGCGTTCAAGCGTACTGCCTATCATATAATAAAAGTAGAACGCGATAAAGGCGAGCAGACCGGTAGACGGCGGATAGAGCGCGAAGGTGACGAGCCGCCAGACCTGACCGCGCAGTATGAGCGCGGGGTTAAAGGTCAAATAGCTCATCAGCACAGGGTTTACCGCGCCGAGAAGCCAAAAGACAACATTTGCGATGGTGACATACTTCATCAGATCGGTGATTCCGAAATTCGGGTGACGGCGGCAAAAGCTTTCTATCCGGTTGCGGGGTCCTCTCATTGGTAATGCTCCTTCGTAACACGGCTCGGACAGGCAAAAACGCATTGTCCGCGCCTATTTTTATTGATTATATAATACCTTGCACCGCGGATATTGTCCATAAAATTTTTTTGAACAAAAAAATTTTCTCGAAAATTAAAAATAACTCTTTTAATTTACATAATATTGTGGTATTATGTAACCACAATTATGTTCGCTATATTATCCGGAGTTATACAATGGAAGAAAAAGAGCTGAAAAACGATATCATTGAAGGGCGCAACGCCGTTATTGAAGCACTGAGAGCGGGACGCGCTATAGACAAAATCTATATCGCCAAGGGCGATGTGGACAGCACACTCGGTCACATTGCGTCAAAGGCTCGCGCGGCGGGAATAGTCGTGGTCGAGGCGGACAGACGCAAGCTCGACTACATGAGCCAGACGCACGCGCATCAGGGTGTTGTGGCATTGGCGGCAGTGAGAGAATACTGCACGGTGGACGATATTTTCACCGTTGCCGAAGAGCGCGGTGAGAAGCCTTTTATAATAGTCTGCGACGAGATAAGCGACCCGCACAACCTCGGCGCGATTATTCGCTCTGCCGAATGCGCGGGCGCACACGGGGTGATTATTCCCAAGCGGCGCAGTGCCGGGCTGACGGCAATAGTGGACAAGGCATCCGCCGGCGCGGCAGAACACATGACGATAGCCCGCGTGGCAAATTTGCCGAGCGCGATAAAAGAGCTGAAAGAACGCGGCGTATGGGTATACGGCACGGCGGCAAACGGACAGAGCGATCTGTGGCACACAGATTTTGACGGTGCAGTCGCGCTGATAATAGGCTCGGAGGGTGACGGGATGGGTCGCCTTGTGAGCGAGAGCTGTGACTTTATAATAAGTCTGCCGATGCGCGGTCAGGTCAGCTCGCTCAACGCGTCGACCGCCGCGGCGATAACCATGTATGAGGTCTTGCGCCAGCGCACAATGCGCGGGGAATAAGCCGAAACTACTTATACTATCTATCTATTATGTACAATACCCTCAGCGAAGGTGGTGACAAACAGTGGAAAGGGAATACTTGACCGTAGAGCAGGCGCAACGCGCCCCTATGCGTACAATGCCGATGCTACGCAAGGCACGCAGACCAAGACGCGCGGTTTTCAGACCCTCCGCTGATTGGAACGAACAGACGCTTTACTACGAGCCGAATGGGATGGATTTCGACATGAGCCGTAAGGACAACAAGAAAAATAAATACGGCAACGATGATATTTCCGTGGACGAGATTCTTTCCGAATTCCACTCGGGCGCACTGTTCACCGATTTTGATTATGACGCGGGCGATTATGCCGAGAACGAACGCGCAAGGCGCAGTGAGCCGGAATACGCCCCGGAAATAGACAGCCGCTTCAACGTCGGCTCTCGCCGCGCAAGCGAAAGGCGTGTTGAGCGCGAGTTCGATCTGAGCGGTGACGACAGCTATGTCCCCCCCGAGAGCCGCAAGGATTACGATGACGGCTGGGACGACACCGATGACTACGGTGTGACGGAGCAGGCGACAAAGAGCAAGCTGACATTCGGCAAAAAGAAGAACAAGAAGAGCAAAAACTCGTACCAGCCGAAGTACATCGCGCAGGAAGAGGATGAGGAAGAGAGCTTTGAAAAGGGCTTTCGCGACGTGACAGGCGAGTTGCACGGCTACGCCGAAGCCGCCGATTACGCCGCAGAGTACGGCGATGAGTCGAGTGACGAGGAGCTTGCCTCTTCCATAACGATGCCGTCGTTTGGCGAGTACATAGCGTCTGTTTTCGCAAGTGTCTTCTTCCGCCTGAAGGGTACTCACAAAGGTGAGTCCTCCGACACTATGCCTGACGAGGACGAGGATCTCGGTCCGGAGGTCAGCTGTGCCGCCGCGTCGAAGTTCTACGGCTCACACGTATATTCGGCAAGACTACGTACCCGCATAGCCGCAGGTCTCTTGGCGTTTATGATCTATATATCCCTCGGTCTGCCCATTCCGGGCATGCTGGGCTATCTCCCGGTAACGGCGGCAATGTGTCTCGCCCTGCAGCTGACAATAATGCTTCTCGCGCTTGACAGCGTGACAACCGGTTTATTAAAGCTCGGTCGTCTTCACATGGGTGCGGACACTCTGGCTGTACTGTCATGCATTGTAACATCTATAGATGCGGCAATGGTGGCAACAGGCAGTGCAAGCGCGAGCCACCTTCCCCTTTGCGCCGTGTCAAGCCTCTCTCTTGTCGGTGTGATGCTTTCCGCACTGCTGGGCATACGCGCACTTCGCAAGTCTCTGCGTGTGCCGATGATAGCCAAGCGCATATACAGCATAGTCGGTGACAACAGCGTGAACGCGGGCGACGTGACACTTTTGAAGACCTCTCGCCCCGCAACCGGCTTTGTACGCCGCTGTGAGGAGGCCGCCCCCGATGAAACCCTCTATGCCAAGCTCTCTCCGTTCTTCCTTGTTGCGGCGATGGTGTTCGCGCTTATCGTATCCGCCGTTTCAAAGAACTACTACGACATAATCTACATATTCTCTGCGGTTCTCGCACCGTCCGTACCGTTTACGGCGTTGATGTGCTTTGCACTGCCGTACTTCATGGGCGCGATGAAGATATTCTCCAGCGGTGCGGCAATAGCAGGCTGGTCGGGGCTTTGCGACATAGGACAGAGCAACAACCTCATCGTAACCGACAGAGACCTCTTCCCCGAGGGGAGCATCTCGATCGAGTCAATACGAATTTTCGCCGACGAAGACGCGCAGAAGGTAATTTCCTACGCGGGAACGATGATAATAGCGTCCGGTTGCTCGATGAGCAAGGCTTTCGCCGACGAAATGGAGCAGAACGAATGCACCGTACAGCCCATGGCGGGGTTTGAATACCTCTCCGGCGGCGGCATGAAGGGCATTATCGACGGACATGTCGTTCTCTGCGGAAGTAGCGACCTGATGAGGCTGATGAATGTACGCATTCCCTTCCGTCTCGTGGACAAGACCACTGTACTGCTTGCGATAGACGGCATACTCTATGGCATCTTCTCCATGAACTATGAACCTCTGCCGCAGGTTCGCAAGGCTCTGGTCGACCTGATGCGCTCAAACCGCCACCCGATTTTCGCCCTGCGTGACTTCAACATCACGCCGGAAATGCTGAAGAACACCTTCGACATCGCAACCGACGGCTACGATTTCCCGCCGTACGTTGAAAGATTTAAGATAACCGAGACACAGCCGTCCGAAAGCAGTAAGATAGCCGCGGTCGTTTGCCGAGAGGGTCTTGCCTCAGTGACGAACATGGCGGACACCGGAAAAAGCATATACACCGCGACACGCCTTAACATACTCATTTCCATACTCGCGGCTTCACTCGGCATGGTGATAGTATTCACGAAAATGCTTGCCACCGGGAGCATCGGACTAGGATTTATCCTCCTTTACATGCTCATCACGGCAATACCGGTTCTGGCTGTATCGGTATTTATGAAATTCTGATAACACTCTTTACGCAAGGGGTCACCGTCTCAGGTGGCCCTTTTTGCCATATATTCGTCATATATTAATCGTGTTGAAAAATATTGCAGAGGCAAATGATGAAATTATAGTTGCAAACAGGGGCAGGGATAGTGTATAATACATTGGAAATGCTGAAAAATCCATTTTACATTTTTCATATTCATTAACAGCACATAATTTGACAGAGAGGAAGCAACAAATGGAAACCAAAAACATCCGCAACATCGCCCTG
>CAZBYU010000071.1:0-6657 GCA_964496235.1 uncultured Oscillospiraceae bacterium
ATGTTGCACTGGGAACCGAACTGACAAAAAGCATTCGGCTGAACGTACCTGTGATGAGCGCGGCGATGGACACCGTGACCGAGTACCGCATGGCGATAGCAATAGCGCGCGAGGGCGGAATAGGCGTTATACACAAAAACATGAGTATTGACGCGCAGAGCGAGCAGGTTGACATGGTTAAGCGTTCGGAAAACGGCGTTATCACCAATCCCTTCTCCCTCACTGCCGGACACACGCTCGGCGATGCCGACGCGCTGATGGCAAAATATCGTATTTCCGGCGTTCCCATAGTGGACGAAAACGGCAAGCTGATAGGTATTATCACAAACCGTGACATGAAGTTTGAAACCGATATGACGCGCCGCATAGACGACGTGATGACGAAGGCTTCGCTTGTCACCGGTCTTGAGGGTACTACACTTGATGAGGCGAAGGCGATTTTGCAGAAAAACCGCATTGAAAAACTGCCTATAGTGGACAAGGATTACAGACTTAAAGGTCTCATCACGATAAAGGACATAGAAAAGGTTCTCAAATACCCCAACTCCGCTAAGGACAGTGCGGGAAGACTGCTTTGCGCGGCGGCGATAGGCGTGACGAACGATGTTTTGGATCGCTCCGGTGCGTTGCTTGATGCAGGTGCCGACGTGCTGGTTCTCGACAGCGCACACGGTCATTCCGCAAACATCATGCGTAGTATAGAGCGCGTGAAGAATCGTTTCCCCGACGCTCAGCTTGTCGCGGGCAACGTCGCCACGGCAGAGGCCGCCGAGGCTCTTATCAAGGCCGGCGCGGACTGCGTGAAGGTTGGCATAGGTCCGGGGTCGATATGCACAACGCGCGTCGTCGCGGGTATCGGCGTGCCGCAGGTGACTGCTGTGCTTCAGTGCGCGGAGATTGCGGACAAGTACGGAGTACCCGTGATAGCAGACGGTGGCATAAAGTATTCCGGAGATATAGTAAAGGCGATAGCCGCCGGTGCCAAGGTCGTGATGATGGGGTCGATGCTTGCTGGCTGTGATGAAGCTCCCGGCGAGACAGAGGTATATCAGGGTCGGCAATTCAAGGTATACCGCGGCATGGGCAGCCTCGGAGCAATGCAGCGCGGAAGCAAGGATCGCTACTTCCAGCAGAACAACAAAAAGCTCGTTCCCGAAGGCGTCGAGGGGCGCGTGCCTTACAAGGGGGCAGTGTCCGAGACGATATATCAGATGATGGGCGGTCTGCGCTCCGGTATGGGCTACTGCGGCGCTCACAACATTGAAGAGCTTCGCACTAACAGCAAGTTCGTTCGCATAACCGCCGCCGGTCTGAAGGAAAGTCACCCACACGATATATACATCACAAAGGAAGCACCGAACTACACCATGAACCCGTAATCGCATATAACAACCCGGCAGAGGACAAGCCTCTGCCGGGTTTGCTTATTCACCTATAAGCTTTAACAGCGTTTGCTCAAAACCGTACTGCTCGGAAAGTGCGCGGGCGCGGTCAATACGCCCGTTAGGGCGTTTGGCGGTATACATGGCGCGTATCATCAGATTCTTCGGCGAATGCTCAAAGTCGACAAACTCTATAATGTCCACATCATAGCCCATATCGGCAAGCACATCGGCGCGTATCGAGTCCGTCAGGAGGGCGCAAACGCGCTCTTTTATAAGCCCGTGCGTGAAAAACACGTCCAGCTCGCCGCCCTTTTTGACTGTTTTGTTTATCTCATGCTGACAGCAGGGAACGGAGAAAATGTACTTTGCACGGCGGGAAAGCGCGTAATTAAGGGCATAGTCCGTGGCGGTGTCGCAGGCGTGGAGCGTGACGACCATGTCGATATGCTCATCGTACAGCACGTCGCGTGTTACGTCCGCATGCACGAAACGCAGATTCTCATATCCGTACTTTTCGGCAACGGCGTTACAATGCTCTACCACGTCCTCTTTAAGGTCATAGCCGATTATTTTCGCATTCATGCCGCGCTTGACGGTGAAATAATAGTACAATATAAAGGTCAGATACGATTTGCCACAGCCGAAATCGAGGATGGTGATATCCTTTTTGTCGCACCTTGCAAACTCGTCATCCACAAGCTCTACAAAGCGGTTTATCTGCTTATACTTATCGTACTTTGAGCGGACAACGCGGAAATCCGCCGTGAACACGCCCAAATCGACCAGTGCTGGGATATTCTCACCCTCGGAGAGGATGTAGCTTTTACCCCTGTTGTGTGCGTGGCTGTCTTCCGCACCGGGACGCGGCACGGAGGTGAGCGTCTTGCGCTTATATGTGCCGTTAGTTTTGAGTGAATACTGTGCCGAGAGCGCGTCGGAGATAATAAGTACCTGGCGGTAACGCCCGTCAAGCTCCTCGGCAAACATGCGCGTTAGTGCGTCGGCGTTGAGGTTTTTGTGGAAAGCCTTGTTGTCCCGAAAGCTTTCCATCTGCCACAGCTGTTCTGCGCGTATGTTGACCGGGCGAATGATCACCTTCGTGTCGGACAATGCGCCTGTCGGCTGGCTGAGTACAGCCTTGAAAAGCGTGGGCAACGCCGCCTCAAAGTCGGCGCACAGCCTCGATTTATCCATTTTCCGCGCCCTCACTCTCCGAACATACGCTTCAAGCGCAGTGCGGCGGACTTCAGCTCATTTTTGCTGTAGGAATTGTTCTCGTCGGCAAGCACCGCCGCAACCGCTTCCTTCGGCGTGATGTTCCCGGCGACCATCGCGTCGACAAGCATCGCCTCGGCGGACACGGTATGCTCGACCTTGTTGAAAACATAGTCCTCGTCTATCTCTACAACAACGGCATACTCGCCCTTGTCGTAGCTACCCTTGGTCAAAAGCTGTTGCTTGACCTCGGCGGGTGTGCCGCGAAAGTGCATTTCATGGAGCTTGGTAAGATCATTGCACAGGCACATGCGGCACTTTGCGCCCTCGTAGATAAAAAAGTCGACCAATTCCATAATCCGCTTAGGGGACTCATATAGGGCAAATGTGCGTGTATCGCCGTGGCGGAGCTTTTCGAGCAGACGGCGGCGTTCGACGTTCTCGCGGGGGAAGAAGCCGTAAAACGTAAAGCTTGAAAGGTCGAAGCCCGAAACCGAAAGTGCCGTCACTGCCGCGCAACACCCCGGAACGCCGACTATGCGTATTCCCGCCTCAACGGCGGCCTTTATAAGCTCGTTCCCGGGGTCGGAGATGCACGGCGTACCCGCATCTGTGATCACCGCGACGGACTTACCCGCAAGCATTTCGTTTATGAAATACTTCGCCTTGCCGTACTCATTGAATTTGTGGTTTGATGCAAGCTTGTTGCGTATCTCAAGCTTGTTCATCAGCACCATTGACCTGCGGGTATCCTCGGCGGCAATGATATCCACCTCGGAAAGTATCTTCTTCCCGCGCGGGGACATGTCTTGCGAATTGCCTATTGGTGTTGCCACGATATAAAGAGTGCCGACTGTTTTTTCGTCCATTTCAATCTCCGTATGCTCAGTTATTTGCTTAATTATATATCATTTTCGCACAATGTGCAACGCGTGGAAGTAAAATTTCCCGGTCGGAGGGGGAGTTGCTCTCGCTACCGATACAGCTTTATTCTGCAAACCATAATACAATAAACACCCACCGGGTCAACCGGTGGGTGTGATTGTTTATTCTACGGTCAGTATACCCGGCATCCGTGAACGCTATCAGTCGAATATCTCATCAATGCCGTAGTCCGAGTACTGCGGATATGAGCCTACTGTTTGCGCCGAAACAAGCACAAGCACCACATCCGGTCGGGTTTCAAGGATATGCTCGGCAACGCTGTCACCTTCATAGCGTGGATCAAGCACGTCGATAGATTTGAACTGCGTTGACATGAAAGCTTGTATAGGCAGAGTGAACGAGTCCTTGATTATCATAAGCTTCAAATCCGAGGGGGCTGTATCACTGCGATGTCGAACTAAGTGATACTCTCCGCCGATATACATGTCGTAGGGGCTTGCCTCAAAGAGGTCGGGTCTCTCACCAAGGTATTCTTCGCGTATATTTGCCTCGACGAAGTCACCCTCATAATACGCCGAACCGCCTGAATATTCAGGCACATCGCATGAGCTATAGGTTTCAAAAAGCGGTGTGTAATAGGTTATATCGTCAGTTCCGCCGAAATACACTCCGGTGCGCTTTCCTTGGCTACCAAGCATCCAATCCTTGAGTGTGTGTGCCTCCCAGTTAGCCATATCCGCGAGAGACAAGTCAATACCCGCTTCGGGGAAACGATCTACCAGCATTTCTGTCAGCTTTTGATATGCAACAAAAGCACCTGTAAAGTTCCAGTGATGATCCGTGTGGAAGAAATACTGCTCGATCTGCTCGGGGGTTTGTGCAAGATACTCGCGCATGTCCAGTGTATCCACGCCGCGCTCGGCAAGAAGAGAGATAAATTCATCGCCGTTTTCGTTACTATGATCAACTTCACCCGGGATAAGTATTTCTGAACTGGCATCAAGCTTTGTCGGAGGTAAGGCAAAAATGAGTCGGATACCTTGTTCTTCACAGAACTGTGCAAGCTCGGCAATACCCTCGGCGGCAGGAAGCATATCAAAACGCTCCGGCGAGAGGTTTGTCAGCATACCGTTATCAAGACGCATGATCTGATTACAGACATTTCGCCCGGTCAGACGGCAATAAAGCCCATTGAGGTTGATAAACGCATACTTTCCGGTAGCGGACTCGGTCATCTCTTTTTGCACTGCCTGTGTGTAGGTTTTAAAGTCGATTTCTCCCGTGAAGAGGTCTTTTGTCGGCTCGTAGACAAGGGAGATTTCAGCCAGCGTGAATGCCAGCACCGTCAATCCAACTATCATAGCTACGACACGCAGGGCAACAGCTGTTTTTTTAGGTTTTGTCGTGGTGTTCATGGTACTCACCTATCAGAAGTTGAAATAAATAAACGGGTTATATGCGCCAATCACGAGGAAGGACACGCATACGATGAACAGCATTCCGGAAATAACATATGAGCCGACCGTGACGGCTCTCGCCGCGCTCTCTCCCTTGGATGACACGCGTTCAGCGAGGAGCTTGAACAGCGGTGTAGAGCATAGAACAGCCGCCAGAAGAGTTATACCATACTCTTTGAAGTAGAACACTGCGGTGTTGTCGATAAACACGCCGCTACCGCCAAACATTGATGAGAGGTAACGCAACGCACCTCCAACCGTGTCGGCGCGGAAGAATACCGGACTTAAAACAAATATCATGAGAACAAGCACACGGTAAAGCCCTGCAAGTAGCTTGTGTCCGGCAATTCTTTTGGGAATCTGCATAAACTTTTCAAGCATGGTAAGTATCCCTTGCATGAGACCCCAAATAATGAAAGTCCAGTTCGCACCGTGCCACACGCCGGTAACAAACCAAACGACGAGATTGTTGAATATTAGGCGTCCTTTGGTTTTTACACGTGAACCGCCGAGAGGGAAAAAGAGGTAGTCTCTAAACCACGATGTCAAAGAAATATGCCATCTCTGCCAAAACTCGGCGAGTGTACGCGACATGTATGGGTAATTGAAGTTTTCGAGGAAATGGAAGCCGAACATGCGCCCCATACCTATCGCCATATCAGAATACCCGCCGAAGTCGAAATAAAGTTGTAAGGCATATGCCACTGCACCCAGCCACGCCAGTCCCACGCTGAGATTTTCGGCGGAGAAGGCGATGTGGACAAGCTCGGCCAAGACATTGGCCAGCAACATTTTTTTTGACAGACCGATGAAAAATCGAAGCCCACCTTGGACAAAGTCCTCGCGCGTGGCTCGGCGCGACATTATCTCGTCCATAACCGTGGTATAGCGTACGATAGGACCTGCAATGAGCTGTGGGAAGAACGATATGTATAAGCCGAGATAAGCAATGTTATGTTGCGCGGGAATACCGCGGTAAACATCTATAATGTAGCTCATCGTCTGGAAAGTGAAAAAGGAAATGCCGATGGGCAGGGTGATGTATGTGTTAGGTATGAACGCACCGGTTGATGGGGCAATTGTGTGCAGTGTGTTGATGGCGAAATTAAGATACTTGAATACAAAGAGCAAGCCGATATTAACTACCACACCGAAAGCAAGGTATGCTTTCCTGGCGCGTGTGCCCGGTGCGTGACGCTCGACGCACAGCGCGATGACATAGCTGAATGCGATAGACGCTATCATCACAATGACAAACCGAGGCTCACCCCACGCGTAGAAAAACAGGCTTGCCAGCAGAAGCCAATAATTACGCGCTTTATCCGGCAACGCATAGCACACGCCGAGAGTTATCGGGAAAAAGAGGAACAGAAATTCCATACTTGCAAAAAGCATAAGATATCTCTCCGAATTGACAAATAATAATAAAGAATTATACAGCATTCGCCTTAGAAACACAAGTAAAAGGTTTATAAAGCTTGAGCAAAGCTGTTGGTGATACAATGATGAGTGACGCAAATGGAAAGCTAAAAAGAACGTGATTTCTCGCCTTACAACGCCTACACAGTATCACAGTCATTTTTCAACGTTATAGTCTTGCTTCTATTGAGCTGCTACAAAAAATTATCCGAAACGAAAAATAATGGTTGACAAACGTGGTCTGATTTGCTATTATAGTCGAGCCGGTCAAGTGCTGGTGTAGCTCAGTTGGTAGA
>CAZBYU010000072.1:0-6635 GCA_964496235.1 uncultured Oscillospiraceae bacterium
ACTCCTTCAGCATAAATCTCGCAAATAGGGTCGCGCAAGCGACCCTATTTGTCTATAAATCGATTGATAGACTCAGCAAATAGCATTATAAAATCAGCTTATAACTATCAACAATCAGCGTATTGACGGTGAGAAAAATGAATTCTATGATATATAAGAAGAAAACGCCGCTTATCGTATTTCTCGTTCCCGCGTTTTTATTTTTGGCGGTGTATCTTTACTATCCGTTTGTGCAGAACATACTGAACACGTTTTTGAACATAAGCGGACTCGGCAGAGCGGCGGAGGGCGTGAACACGCCGTGGTATGAAAACTATCAGCGGCTGGTGACCGACCCTTATATGCGCGTGGCACTGAAAAACACGATGATACTCGTGGTATGCACGGTGGTTTTTCAGGTGGGTATCGCGCTTATACTCGCGCTTTTGGTGGACACAATACGCGTGGGGGCGCAGGTGTTTCGCACGATATACTTCTTTCCCATAGTTATCTCCGCCACGGCACTCGGCTTGATGTTCAACCTGATATTCCTTTACAAGGGCGGCATGGTGAATCAGTTGCTTTTGAGCATGGGTCAGCTTGAATACGAGGTGAAGGCAAACGGCAAGATGATAGTGGAGTGGCTTGACTGGAAGGATCAGGCGCATTTCATGTTCACGATGCTACTACCGGTAATGTGGCAGTACGTGGGGTTTTATTTCGTGATAATTGTCACGGGGCTTAACAATATCTCCGAGGATATCTTCGAGGCCGCGGCACTCGACGGCGCGGACGGCTGGAAGCGGACAAGGTACATCACCCTGCCGCTACTGCGTAATGTTTTGTGTACCTGTCTGGTGCTTGCGATCACGGGAGCATTGAAGGTGTTCGACCTGCCGTGGGTCATGTTTGGTGCGGGTATGCCGGAGAACATGGGATGGCTGACGGGTACTTACATGTACGACCAGACCTTCAACAAGATGAACGTGGACTACGGATCGACGATAGCGGTGCTTATAGTGGTTTTGGGTGTGGTGCTGTCGAACCTCAGCAACCGCATATTCAAGCCCTCGGACGACATTTGAAGGAGGCGAGAACATGACTACAAGAAAAGCCGCACTCTCCAAAACGGTGACCTACGTCGTGCTGTGCCTTTGGGGGCTGACGACGGTTTATCCGTTTATATGGGTGATTCTCAACTCTTTTCGCAAAAAGGGTCTTATTTTGAGCGATTCGTTCTCCCTGCCGCTGGGTGAGGCGTTCACGTGGGAAAACTATATCACCGCGTGGGAACGCTCCGATTTCAAAAACGCCTACCTCAACAGCGTTATAATCTCCGGCACGGTGACTGTGGCGGTGGTGATAATAGCGGGGCTTGCCGCCTATGGGCTGGTGCGCTACCGCTTCCGCGGACGCGGGCTGCTATACGGGCTGGTGACGGCGGGTATGATGTTCCCGGTGTTTTCCACGATAATACCGGTATTCCGCTTTGAGGTCATGCTCGGCATTGCGGGGACAGGCAACCGCTGGCTGAGTCTGCTTGCGGTCATACTGCCGCAGATTGCGGGAAACCTGTGCTTTGCCATTATAATCCTCATGGGCTTTATACAATCCGTGCCGGTGGAGCTGGAGGAGAGCGCGTACCTTGATGGGTGCAACGTGTTCCAGATATACTTCAACATCATCATTCCCGCGGCAAAGTCCTCCTTTGCGACGGTGGCGATCTTCGCGTTTTTGTGGAGCTACAACGACCTGTTTACGCAGTCGTTCTTCCTGCGCTACCCGCAGGAGCGTGCGATAACCGGGCTTTTGAACGAGATAAGCTCACAGGCGGGCGTGAACTATGGGCTGATGGCATCGTCCGTGGTGCTGGTGGTGATACCGGTGCTGGTGGTTTACGTGCTGCTGCAAAAGCACATAATAAAGGGTCTTACAGCAGGCGCGGTGAAGGGCTGATAGCCGCACTTAGGCAAAGGTGGGTAAAAAAATGTACAGAGTGGTGCTGATAGACGACGAAAAGCTGATAGTGGACGGTCTGGCGCGTGTGATAAAGTGGGAGGACTATAACTGCGAGGTCGTGGGCAAGGCCTATGACGCGGAGAGCGGCGCGTCGATGATAAGAAGCTTGAAGCCGCACATAGTCTTCACGGACATCAAGATGCCGGACAAGGACGGGCTGAGCATGTTGGCAGGGTTGAAAAGCGAGTTTCCGGAGTTGCAGATTGCCGTGCTGACAGGGTATCGCGACTTCAACTACGCGCAGGAGGCGATAAAGCTGGGTGTGTCGAGGTTTTTGCTCAAGCCCTCGCGTATGGACGAGCTGAATGAGGCGTTGAGCGCGATGAAGGAGAGACTCGACCGCCTTGACCCCGAGGAAAGCGCACAGGAGGAACCCAAGCTAGCCGCAAGCTTCATCGTCAATCAGGCCAAGGCGTACATAGAAAGCAACTATGCCGAGCATATGACCCTGCAAGACGTGGCAGACAAATGCTACGTCTCCCAATGGCACTTGTCAAAGCTCATCAACAAATACACCGGCAGTAGCTTCTATGAGCTTTTGAACAGCGTGCGGATAGACCGCGCAAAGGCACTTTTGAAAGACCCGAGTCTTAAAATAGGCGACATCGTGGAACTGGTCGGTTTTTCGGACGCGGCGCACTTCGCGCGTGTATTCAAGCGCACGGTGGGTATGAGCGCGAACGAGTACAGAAACAGCCTGAAAACATAAAAAGGGGCGAAAAGCCATGCAATACGGACATTTTGACAATGAAAAGCGCGAATATGTGATTGACAGGGTGGATGTACCCGTGTCATGGACAAATTATATCGGCATCGGCGAGATGTACGGCGTGTTCAACCACACTGCAGGCGGGTATATTATATACGGCAGTCCGGAATACCACCGCATTACCCGCTTTCGCCCAAACGGCGTGAGCAGTGACGGTCCGGGGCATTATGTGTATCTGAGAGATAACGATGACGGAGACTACTGGTCGATATCGTGGCAACCGGTGGGCAAGGACAAGGTGCATTATTCCTGCCGCCACGGACTGAGCTATATTAAATACCTCTGTGACTACTCCGGCATTGATGCCGAGCAGACCCTGATGGTGGCGATGGACGCGCCGGTCGAGCTGTGGAGCGTGAGGCTGAAAAACAACAGCGGCAGAGAGCGGCATGTGTCCGTTTTCCCATATGCGGAGTTCAGCTTTCACCAGATAGACATGGACAATCGGAACTTCCAGATGAGCCTTTACGCCGCCGGAAGCCGCTGTGAAAACGGCGTGATAGAATACGAGCTTCACTATGAGGAGGACAGCCACCAGTTTTTCACCTGCAACGAGGCCGTCGACGGCTTTGACTGCCTGCGTGACAGCTTCATCGGCGCGTACAGGACGGAGAGAAACCCCGTGTGCGTCGAGCGGGGCGAGTGCACCGGCTCTCACGAGACCGGCGGAAACCACTGTGCCGCGCTGAAAAAGGAGCTGGTTCTCATGCCGGGCGAGGAGGCGCGGATAATATTCATGCTCGGCGAGGGCGGGGTGAAAGAGGGCGAGGCGGCGAGAAAGACATATACCCCCACACGCTTTGACGAGGACTTTGCACGCCTTGCGGCATTTTGGAACGAGAAGCTTTCCCGTCTGCAGATAAAGACCCCGAACGAGGGCATGAACACGGAGATAAACATCTGGAATCTCTACCAGAGCGAGATAAACGTGATGTTTTCGCGCTTCACGTCGTTTATAGAGGTCGGAGGAAGAACCGGGCTGGGTTACCGCGACACGGCGCAGGATGCCATGACCATTCCGCATTCCAACCCCGCAAAGTGCCGGGAGCGGATAATGCAGCTTCTGAACGCGCTGACCTCGACAGGGTACGGTCTGCATCTGTTCGAGCCGCGCTGGTTCGAGCCGGAGGCGGCAGAGCAGTCCTTCAAATCCCCCACGGTAATACCCACACCGGATAAAAGCGAGATAGTACACGGCTTAAAGGACGCATGTGCCGATGACGCACTGTGGCTGGTGATGGCCGTGGTGCAGTATATAAAGGAGACGGGCGAATTCGGCTTTGCCGATGCCCGTGTGGGCTATGCCGACGGCGGCGAGGGAACGGTATACGAGCATCTTACGCGCATACTGGATTTCTCGACCCGACAGGTCGGACAGAACGGAATATGCAAGGGGCTTCGTGCCGACTGGAACGACTGTCTCAACCTCGGCGGCGGCGAGAGCGCGATGGTGAGCTTTCTGCACTATTGGGCGTTGACCGGCTTTGCCGGGCTGGCAGAGCGTCTGGGTCGAGGAGACGATGCCGCGCGTTACCGCAATGTGGCGGAGGAGGTTCGTCAACGTTGTGAAGCTGTGCTTTGGGACGGAGAATGGTATATCCGCGGCATAACCGCAGACAACCGCAAAATCGGCACACACACGGACAAAGAGGGCAGAGTCCACATGGAGAGCAACACATGGGCGGTTTTGTCCGGCGCGGCAACACGCGAGCATGGGCTTCGCGCCATGGACAGTGTGGACGAATACCTCTACACGCCCTATGGGCTTATGCTGAACGCGCCGTGCTATACCGCACCCGATGACGGCATAGGCTTTGTCACGCGGGTTTACCCGGGTTTGAAGGAAAACGGCGCGGTATTCAGCCATCCGAACCCATGGGCGTGGTGCGCCGAGGCAATACTCGGTCGAGGAAGCCGCGCAATAAAGTTTTACAACGCCTTGTGTCCGGCGTTACAAAATGATAAAATAGAAATACGTCAGGCAGAGCCTTATTCATACTGCCAATTTGTCGTGGGCAACGCGCATCCGGCGTTCGGACGGGCGAGACACCCGTTTATGACCGGCTCAGCCGGGTGGTCATACTACGCGGCAACACAGTATATTCTCGGCATTCGCCCGGGGTATGACGCACTGGAGGTTGACCCGTGTGTTCCATCGGATTGGCGGGAGTTTGAGGTCACGCGCGTGTGGCGCGGTGCGACGTATCATATACGCGTATCCAACCCCGACGGGGTGGAAAAGGGCGTGAAGCAGATTCTCATAAACGGCAAAAAAGCGGACGCGCTTCCCGTGCTTGAAAGGGGGAGCGTTTGCACAGCTGAAATTATAATGGGGTGACAAAATGATAAAATTCGGCACAGGCGGTTGGCGAGCAGTGATAGCGGACGAGTTCACAAAGGCGAACATTCGCCTTTTGACGGCGGGGCTTTGTGAACTGATGCTGAAGGAGGGACACGCGGGAAAAGAGATATGCGTGGGCTATGACAGGCGTTTTCTCTCCAAGGAATCGGCGCACTGGGCGGCAGAGGTTTTGGCGGGGTACGGCTTTAGAGTGTACATGATAAACCGCTCCTCTCCCACGCCGCTTATAATGTTCATGGTGAAAACGCTCGATATGCCCTACGGCATGGCAGTCACGGCAAGCCACAACCCTGCCATATATAACGGCGTAAAGGTATTCTCTGCCGGCGGACGCGACGCGGACAGAACCGTCACCGCCAAAATAGAGGCGGAGATCGCCGCGCTGGGCGAGAGCGAGATAAAGAGCATTGACTATGACGAGGCGATGACCGCCGGGCTTGTCACAGAGCAAAACCCCACCAACGAGTATATAGACAGTGTGCTTGCCGCGGTGGACGTGGACGCTATCAAAAAAGCCCAGCTTCGTATCGCGCTCGACCCGATGTACGGCGTGAGCCAGACCTGCCTGAGCATGATATTGATGACCTGCCGGTGCGATTTGGAGATTATACACGACAGGCATGACACGCTCTTCGGCGGCAAGCTCCCCGCACCGAACGAGGAGACTATGGGTCCGCTTTCCGCAGTCGTGCTAGACCGCTACCCCTGTGATCTCGGCATTGCCACGGACGGCGATGCGGACCGCCTGGGCGTTATCGACGACAAGGGTCAGTTCGTCCACCCGAACAAGCTTTTGGTGTTGCTCTACTACTACCTCGTGAAATATCGCGGCTGGACAGGTCCCTGCGTCCGCAACAACTCCACCACGCACCTCCTCGACCGTGTGGCAGAGGGGCTGGGGCAGAAATGCTATGAAGTGCCGGTGGGCTTTAAGTGGGTGTCGGCGAAGATGACGGAGACGGACGCGGTTATCGGCGGGGAAAGCTCCGGCGGTATGGCGGTGCGCGGGCATATCTCCGGCAAGGACGGGATTTACGCCGCGGCTCTGCTGGTGGAAATGCTGGCGGTGACGGGCAAGAAGCTGTCCGAGCTTTATGAGGAGATCTGCGGGCTTTACGGCGAGCTTGCCTACAGCGAGGCGTCCTTCACCATGACGCATGAGCGCAAGGCGGAGCTTCAAAAGCAGCTCTTTGAGGACATGGCATGCCCCGATTTCGGCGAGAATGTGGATCACATCAGCCGCGAGGATGGGTGCAAGGTATACTTCAAGGACGACAGCTGGGTGATCTGCCGCTTCTCCGGCACGGAGCCGCTACTGCGTATGGCCGCCGAGGCGACGGACAAGGAGACTGCCGACGCGTACATTGCCCGATGGAGAGAGTTTTTGGAGCTTTAAGTGAATAGTCCGGCGTGAATACGCTTTTTGAGTTAGTGTGAATATGTTTTATACCGGGGCTTTCCGAAAGGAAAGCCCCGGTCAGTCTGTCAAAAAACTATGCATCAAGA
>CAZBYU010000073.1:0-6632 GCA_964496235.1 uncultured Oscillospiraceae bacterium
CGGAGTCTGACGCTCTATCCAACTGAGCTACGAGCACATACTTGTTCATTTGCAGTGTGCATTATACCAAATCATGCTGTCCTTGTCAAACTATAGCTGACGAAAGCTGTCGGCGCACCGAGGGGTTATTTCATCATTCCGACGAGCGTGTTTATTATCGACACGTCGGTGCTTTTAAGCTTTATCCCCGCGCGCAGAGTCTGCCCATCGGGATATTTGACTGTGATCTGCATTTCCGCGCCTTCCACCGCACCCTTGTTCTTTAGAGCTTTGAGAAAGCCGGGAAACTGCGGGTGATTGGTGCAGAACGTGTTCCAAGACTGCTTTAGAGTAAGCAATGAGCTCAAATCCATTGTTTTTTCCTCCGAAAAATTTTCTTACGTATCATTATATTGCAAACGCGTGCAAAATGAAACCTCTCTTTGAAAAAAATATGTGTATTGACGCGTATTTGCATAATTGCACACAGCGCGGGTAAGTGCTATAATCAATTAACACATTATTCTCCAAAATGTCTTCGAGACTGCTATAATAAACGACATACCGCATATCACACTTACGAGAAAGGGGCGTTGCGGATGAAAACGAAAAAAAGGCTGAAAAAGGGCTGGCGAATTGCACTTTGGTTCGTCGTGGCGATTGCTCTGTGCATGTTGCTTATGATAGGCGTGCTGACGGTGAAGGGCTACCGTATGTACAAAGAGGCTGTTGCCGAAAAGCCGATAGAGAGCATCATGGACGATATCAAATCCCGCCCCGGCGAATACATCATGCGTGAGGAATTGCCCGAAATATACTACGATGCCGTCATTTCCGCCGAGGACAGGCGATTTGAATCACACAACGGTATTGACGTTATCTCCATTGCAAGGGCGTTATGGACGGACATCAAGACCCTTTCCTTTGCCGAGGGCGGCAGCACGATAACCCAGCAGCTTGCCAAGAACGAGCTGTTTACCCAGCGCAAGCATCTTGAACGCAAGTTTGCCGAGATATTTGCCGCACATGCGATAGAAGAGTGCTACACCAAGGACGAGATATTCGAGATGTATGTCAACTCCATATACTACGGAAGTGGGTATTACGGCATATTCAACGCCTGTAACGGCTATTTTGAAGTGCCTATCTCGGAGATGACGGAGTTTGAAGCGGTGTTCCTCGCGGGTCTGCCGAACGCGCCGTCTATCTACTCGCCCGATAACAGCCCCTACCTTGCCACAAGACGCATGACGGTGGTTCTGCAAAGAATGATAAATTACGATGTCATCACCGTCCAACGCGCCGATCAGATGATGGCGGAGATGTACAGCCTGCAATACATAATACACACAGAAAACGCCGCATAAGCCATAAGGAGAAAGACTGCCGTGAGTGATCACGGCAGTCTTTTCATATCATAATATCAGCATTAGCCGTCGGTGAGTGCCGTCGGCTCAATAGGGCGTTCCACCGCCTTGGCGTGGTGATAAAAAACGCAAGCAGCAAATATATAAGCAGAAGGCTCACAACGCGAAGCCATATTCCCGAGAACATCGGCAGACCCGCGAGTGACTGCGCCACGCCGACGGTGAATGGATTAAGCACACCGGAGGCAAAGCCGCACCCGACGGCGATAAGGCTCATTCCCATGCCGGTCAGGGCATCCCACCCCAGTTCCAGCGCGAGAGCCGCCACGATGGGGACGAGCGGCACACACTCTTCAAACGAGCCGACAAGCCCACCCATGAGAATGAAAAACAGCGTCAGCATTGCCAGCAGGGTATACAACTTGCCGCCGAAGCGGGCAGTGATAGAGCCGAGCATGTATTTCACGAGCGAGCATTTTTCAAGGCTGTTGAATACGCCACCAATGATCAGCAAAAACGCGATTACAGCTATGGTCGCACCGCTCCCCTCGGCGGTGAAAATAAGCACGGGGGAGAAAAGCCACTTGAAAAACCCCGAAAAAAGTGATAATCGGTGTCCTGTTTGCATTATAGCATGTGGGTGACTGCGCGGCGAGGACAGAGAGGGCGAATTTGCACAAAACAGACAAAGTGTGCATAAAACATCGGTAAAAAATGTACTTTTATTCTTTGACATGTGGGTGTATAATTCGACAGTACACAGCATATACCGAAAAAAGGAGCGATTGACATGGATATCGCCTTAAATGAATTTGAAGCCGCCTCGAAGCGCATTGCACATGTGATCCACCGCACGGAGCTGGAGCATTCCGCGACCTTCTCCGCCATGACGGGGGCGGAAATATACCTCAAATGCGAAAACCGACAGAAAACCGGTGCGTTCAAGATTCGCGGCGCGAGTAACAAAATTTTTTCCATGCTCGAACGGGGCGAACGTTGCCCGGTCGTGGCCTCATCCGCCGGCAACCACGCACAGGGTGTGGCATACGCCGCCAAGATGGCGGGAATACCCGCGACGATAGTCATGCCGGAAGCCGCACCCATTGCCAAGGTACAGGCGACGGAGGGGTACGGTGCGCGTGTGGTTCTCGCAGGGAGCTGTTATGATGACGCTTATGCGGAGGCTTGCCGCATCTGCCGCGACGAGGGGGCAAAGTTCCTGCACCCGTATAATGACATAGAGGTGATCACCGGGCAGGGGACGCTCTCCGAGGAGATTCTATCTCAGCTTCCCGAGACGGATATTATCATTGTTCCGGCAGGGGGCGGCGGGCTTCTCGCCGGTGTTGCCGCCGCGGCAAAGAAGCTCAAGCCCGGCATAAAGGTGTACGGCGTACAGGCAGAGGGCGCGGACGCGGTGGCGCAAAGCTTTTCAGCACATCACCTTGTCACGACCGACACCGCCTCTACCATTGCCGACGGAATCGCCGTGAAAGCCCCGGGTGACATCACCGTGGAGCTTATCTCCCGCTACGCGGATGGCATGGTCACGGTTTCCGACTTGGAGATATCCGACGCGATTTTGCAACTTATGGAGCGGTCAAAGCAGATAGTCGAACCCGCCGGGGCGACGCCGCTTGCCGCTGTGCTGAACGGCAAGCTCGACATTGCGGGCAAGCGCGTGGTGTGCGTACTCTCCGGGGGAAATATAGATGTCAGCTTCGTTCAGTGCATCATCGAGCAGGGCTTGGTGGCGCGTCACCGCCGCATGAAATTCACCGTTACGCTCCTCGACAGACCTGGCAGTCTCGTCCGCATGCTTGACGTTATTGCCGCGGCACGCGCAAACATACTTACCGTTGAGCATGATAAGCTCCGCCTCGGTCTCAACCCGAACGAGACCACCGTGCATATCGCCTGTGAGGTCGCGGGTGCCGTCCATGGAGAAACCGTTCTTGACGGCTTGCGAAAGCTCGGATATAAGGTTCAGGAGAACTGAAACGGACATAAGTTCACAGCGTAAACCAATATCCCGGTGGGAGTTAACCCACCGGGATATTTAAGCTTTTATATAGGTTTGTATTATTCTTTTGTGTTCTTTTTCTTGCCTTTAAGCAGATAGCCGATGAACATGACCACTGCGAAGAAGATAAGGTAACCGCAAACCTGCTGATAGCCCTTGCCGACCCAGCAACAGTAGACCATGAACACACAGCACAAAACGCCGAGACCGGGGAGAAGATAACGCTTGACAAAGCCGAGATCCTTGCCCTTAGCCATGAGCGCGATGAACATCGGGATATACATGGCGTAGAGGTTGATGATGCTTATCTCGTCCGGCTCCCATGCAAGCCACATGCAGTTATGCACACCGCCGAAGAAGTCCGGTCCGCGCATCCACATTATTGCGTTCCAGGCATACCAGAAGCCGCCCATGATAAGCCCGATAAGACCGGACTTGATGACAAAGCCGTTCTGCTCGTCGATATCGCCGTAAAATTCCGGACGCGGACCCATGCCACGCACGGAGATGGAGTACATGCCGCGGCTGGAACCCATGATAAGCCCATTCATAGTGCCGAGGCAGGCGATGCACACGAATACGTACACTATCGTGCCGACGGCAGAGCCGAAGATGTTGGAGAACGCTATGCGCGGAAGGTTTTCACCCAGAGGCCATGTGCCGATGATAGTCTCGACACTGCCGACGGAACTCATGGAGAAGATGTACAGCGAGTAGATAACGACGCAGGTGAACGCACCGACGATGAGCGCGATGGGAAGATTGCGCTTGGCGTTGTGAATTTCGGAGTTGATGCTGGTGGCGATTATCCAGCCCTCATAGGCGAAGGCAAATGCCGTAACACCCGCGAATATGCCGGAAGAGCCGCTGCCGCTTTCCGCGGTCAGACGTGCGCCCTCGGCAAGAACGCTTGCCGTCGTGCCGTTGGAGAGACCGACTATCGTACCCACCACACCCATGAGAATGAGCGGGATAAGCTTGATAACGGTCATGGATACCTGGAGCTTGCCGGCAAGCTTCGGGCTGAGAATGTTGATGCCGTAGCCCATCATCAAAAAGCCCGCACCCAGACCTATGGCCTCCATGCTGATTATGCCGGTGGAGAAGTCGAGAGCCTGTACGCCGAACAGCGGGCATGCAAACACCGCCGCGAAAAACGCGAGTATGGCCGCAAGAGAGGGATAGTATATTGTGTTCAAAAACCATGCGACATAGTAGGCGTATGTAGGACCGAGTGCGACCTCGGCATAGTCGACAACACCGTTGACCTTTTCGTAACGCGCACCCAGCTCGGCGAAGACGAGCGAGCAGATAATGCACATAAGCCCGACGATAGCCACGACGAGAACGGCCTTGCCCATGTCACCGCCCGTGAGGGAGAGGACTTTACCGCCCTTGATGAAAACGCCGGAGCCTATGACAATGCCGATGACCATTGCTATGGCAGTAGGCAGCCCATATCGTTTTTCCATGTTTTCTTTCCTTCCTGATTACCTCTGTTCTCATTCGCTTTATTATGATAAAGCTGTTAATTATAATATATACAATTTAACACGATGTGTCAACAAAAACAGGCTTACACGTGTCAAGTTTGAAGGAAATCTGCAAAATCCGCGACGGATTTGAAGTAGTTAGGGCAATTTTGCCTCATAAACCGCTCAATCTGCGGCACATCACTGCTCCAGCCGACGGCGGCGAAGGGTACATTGCACTTTACTGCCATGTCGTACCCCGGCTTCAAATCGTCCACCATCAAAAGCTCGTCAGGACTAAGGGAGAAGCGGCGCATGATGTCCTCGAGCGGGAAGGGGTTGGGCTTGCGCTCGTCCAAAGGACGCTCCCAGCCGTATATTGCGTCCGGCGTGGGAAGTGAGTTTTTTTCATAGTCGCGGAGAATGTTATAATCAAAGGAGTGCGATACCACGCAGATAAGCCCGCCCTCGGCGCGTTGACGCTCCATGATCTCCTTTATGCCGGGGTATGCCGTGGGAATGTGGTTGTTGACCCAGGCTCGCCAATACTCGGTCTCGTCGATAAGTGCGGCATCGTCCATGCCGTATTCGTCGCGGCAAAACTCCAAAAAGCCGGGGTCGAAGTTTTTGATGAAGTATTCCTCCAGAGAACACTTCTTGCCGGGGTAGCGTGTGCGGGTATATTCGACAAAGCAGGGGTAATGTATGGTGGCGGTGCTGTCCACAACGGTGTCGTCGTGGTCGAAAACGAGGCATTTGTATTTCATATCATGCTCCAATATGCAGTATAAGACTTAGTGTAGTACCTGTTGTATAAAAATAAGGTTAGCGCGGAACGTGCTAACCTTATTACATAAATCAATAAAACGTTGCGACGGGTTGCTCCGGCGCGGGGCATTCCTCGGCGGAGACATACATCATCACGGGACCCTTGTGAGAATAGGCGCGGTGGAACTTTATCTCCACACGCGCGGTGAGGATCATCCACGTGTCATCTTTGACGGTGCCAGCATCGTCCCAGTCGCATACAAGCCCCGCAAACTGGATATCCTCCACACAGCAGGTCATTACATGCCTGCCGACGATGAAGCTGTGTGCCGGCATCTTTTTGCGGCGCAGTGCGCGGCATTTGAAGCGCACGGTTTTCCCCGCGTACTTTTTCGGCTCCTCCGAAAGGTCGCGGTACCACTCGGCGTAATCATCGTCAGCTATTTCCACGATGGGTGCGTCAAGGTCAAACGGCAGAGGGTCGACAATCTCGTCATACGCCACCTTGCCGTCGGGGGATTCATAGGCGATGTCGGTGCGTCGGGAGATCGCGCGGACGATCTTATGGAACTCCATCTTGTCCATTTCGGGAGTAAAGCGGTTGAATATCACAAGCTCACAGCTTTTAAGCTTGTCGTAGACCAGCTGGCGCATGTTCGCATTATAGGTCAGGAATGTCCCCGCATCCGCAAACATGAACTCCTGATACACCATCCAGCCCTCCGGCATCGCGTTATACAGTGCGTCGAGCAGCCACATGCCGTTATACTCGATGACTACACGCTCCGCGTCATGCTCGCCGAGCCACGCGGTGAAGTTTTCCGCCGTCAGCTCCTCTTGAGTCTCTATCTCGTGGATAAAAACGTTCTTGTCGGCAAACTGATCGGGCGCATATTCCTCCTCGCCCAGCTCGCACACCAGCAAAAGAGTCCGCTCGCCGTTGCAAAACCGCTTGTCCTCCAGCGTTTCCTGAATAAACTTGGTCTTACCGCCTTCCAAAAAGCCCGTGAAGAGGTATACGGG
>CAZBYU010000074.1:0-6630 GCA_964496235.1 uncultured Oscillospiraceae bacterium
TCCCGCACACCCCCCGCGCTTCTGCCCCGAATGCGGTGACCCGTTCGATAACGGCGACCTTACCTGACATAAGCACATTAACACACTGATCATACTATCTGCGCCGCGGCGGCTTTTGTCGCGGCGCAGTCTCAAAAGGATGCAAATGAAACGATTTATCCGCGCGTTGACTGTTGTCATCTCCCTTGTCCTTTCGGCAGTTCTTTTGTCTGCATGCACCGGCAAGAGCGAGCATATCGGGCTATATAAGTGCGAGTATCTGCGCTCCGAGGGCGAGAGCTTTTCCGCCGAGAGCATTTTCCCCGGCGGTGCGTCGCTGGAGCTGGATAACGGCGGCAAAGCCGTGTTGAATATCAACGCGGAAGAATACCTCGGACAGTGGAGTGTGAGCGGCGGCAAGCTGGAGCTGACGCTTGATGCCACACCCGACACATACCGAGGCACGATAGCAGAGGGCGTGTGCATCATCTCGCTCACGGACGACGGCTCGGAATATGTCTTCGTGCGTGAGGGCGTAGCCGCGCCGGGCGATAGCGGTCTCACTGTGCCTGACGAGACGGAAAACGAGCTTCAACGCGCGTGGAACGGCGGCTGGTACGGCATGTGGACGATATCGAACGCCGAGGGCGAGTGGCGGACGCTGGACAGGCAAAGCTATGACCTTTTCGCGCGTATCTTCGTCGACGAGGACGGAAGCGGCACTATGACGCTCTGGGATGAGGAGCTTTCCGAAGACGAACCGATGGGCGTTCTCGACATTGCCGCTACGCTCGGAGATGATGACCGGTCGCGCTCTGTCTCCGTCACAGGTGGAACGCTGTGGCTTTCCGCGATTGAGGCGGGCGACGTCGACATGCGGTATATATCCGGTTGGCTCAATATTATGCCCGAGGTAGATGACGTGGAAAACGCAACCGAGTCCGAGCCGTTCGGAAACCCCGATGCCGGAGAGGGTGACACCCTCTATGTCGCGCAGGGTCAATATTCCGCTGAGGAGGGCAGCTTTGACTATACGCTCATTCTGCGCCCATGGGGTGCAGCTTGGAGCGATGCGGAGCTTAACTATCCCCATCTGCTTCCCTACCACTATTATGATTGGTATCTCCCCGCGATAGAGGTGGGAGAAAGCTTTCCGTCGCGGCTTGACGGCATAGTATTCAACGCCGCCGACGCGCAAGCACAGCAAAGTGAAAAGGAGTGAATAACCGCACATGTCCGATCAGGTAACAAACCTAAAGTGTCCTGCCTGTACAGGACCTATGCACTATGATGCCGCAAGCGGCAAGATACTCTGCGACTATTGCGGCAGTAGCTACAGCGTGGCACAGATAGAGCTGTATTACGGGGGCAAAAACGATGCCGCCGTTGCCGCGGCAAAAGCGGCGGAGGAAACACACGCGTCCGAACCCATTCCCGAAGGTGACGGCGTGGACGGCTGGGAGCTTAACACCTCCGGCAGTCAGTGGGGCGACGAGGGCAAAGGCTTGAAGGTCTTCAACTGCCCAAGTTGCGGCGCGGAGCTTATATGCGACGAAAACACTGCCGCAACAAGCTGTCCCTACTGCGACAATCCCACCATCGTTCCCTCAACTCTCGCCGGCTCACTCAAGCCAGATTGCATAGTTCCCTTTAAGCTCGACCGTGAGCAGGCAAAGGACGCGTTCCGCTCTCACCTCAAGGGCAAAAAGCTTCTGCCGAAACTTTTCTATGAAGAGAGTCATCTTGACGAGATAAAGGGCATATACGTGCCTTTCTGGCTTTTCGATGCCACTGCCAACGCGGATATTACATACACCGGCACTCAGCGGAGAAGCTGGTCGGACGCGAATTTCAACTACACCGAACACCGGGTTTACGATCTGGTGCGTAGCGGCGATTTGTCGTTTGAGAATGTACCCGTGGATGGGTCTAAGAAAATGGCAGACGAGCTGATGGAGTCTATTGAGCCGTTTGATGTCTCCGAGGCGGTTGATTTCAAAACCGCGTACCTCACCGGGTACTATGCGGACAAATACGATGTTGCCGCGACGGACTGTGTTCATCGTGCCAACGAGCGCATGCAACAGAGCGTGAAGGACACCTTTAAGTCCACTACGCGGGGATATTCCGACGTTGCACCCAAGGCAAGCTACATTCATGTGGAAAAGGGCGAGGCGCGTTACGCGCTTTTGCCCGTGTGGATACTCAACACCTCCTGGCACGGCGAAAAGCACATTTTCGCCATGAACGGTCAAACCGGGAAGTTCGTGGGCAACCTCCCGTGCGATAACGGCTTAAAGCGCAAATGGCAGCTCCTATACACCGGTATATTCGCCGCGGCACTCTTCGCGGTTGAGCTGTTGTTGCACTTTATGTGAGGAGGCGTGAGATGAAAAAATATCTTGTTTTGATCCTCGCCGCTCTCATGCTGGTGCTTGCGCCGTGTGCGGCATACGCCGACGGCACCGGCTTTGTTTTCGGCTTTGACGTGACCGACGACAGCGTGCTTGAACTCGACCTCATGGCGCAGGAGCTTTATGACAAATACGGTGTGGCGGTGTGCTATCTTTACGAGCCTGCCCTCAACGGCAGAACCCGCGATGAAATAGTGCGTAGCGTATACGACGAAAATGTCAGCAAAGAGCTGGGCATTATGCTGCTCGACTGCTATGAATCCGACGGATACTATTTGTATTTCACAACCGCTATGGAAGCCTTTATCACCGAGGACGATGCCGGAACTCTATGCGATGCGTATGACGCGGGCGGTGTCTCCTACGGTGACAGCATAATCGCGTATTTCAACGCCGCCGATGAGATACTCGCGCGTGTAATGCCGGGTGAAGCAAAGGAGGATATGATACAAACTCCGAGCGGCTCGTATATTCCCGCCGAGCGTCAGCTTGCCCGCGTGGTGGATAACGCCGGTGTTCTGAGTGCGGAGGAGCTTGATGCGCTCAACGCCCGCGCCGATGCCGTGAGTGAGCAGTATGAATGCGACGTGGCGGTCATATTCGTCGCGGGAACGGACGGCAAGAACATTGAAAGCTTCGCCTTTGACTTTTACGACTATAACGGCTACGGCTACGGCAATAATGACGACGGCGTGATGCTGGTGGTGGACGTGGAGGGTCGGTACTTCCAGTGCATTACCCACTCGTTCGGAGCTTACGCTTTCACCGACGCGGGTCAGGAATACGCCGATGATGCCTATATTCCCCACCTCTCCGACAACGACTGGTACGGCGCGGGTGACGCGTTCATCACCGTTTCCGAGGAGCTTCTGACTGCGGCAAAAAACGGCGCACCCATTGATGTCGACAACATGCCCAAAGAGCCGTTCAACCTGATGTGGATAGTCATTGATCTTATCGTGGGCTTTGTCCTCGCGCTTATCCCCGTAAGGATCATGAAAAACGAACTCAAATCCGTGAACGCGAAGTCGGGTGCGGCAAGCTATGTCCGCCGCGACAGCTTCCGCCTTGTACGCAGTCAGGATCGCTTCATTCGCCGTTATATCACCAAAACGCCGCGTCCTAAGGACAACGGCAGTAGCTCCGGCGGCGGTGGAGGCGGCGGAACAAGCTTCCACACCAGTTCCTCCTCCGGGCGTTCGTTCGGCTCTCACGGCGGACGCTTCTGACAACGGTATATTGCATATCCGGGCTGTTGCAAGCTTTGCTCTTGCAACAGCCTTTTTTAATTAATTAATACAATCTTCGCTCCCAGCGTGATATGTGGGTACAGATAGCCTGTAAAGAACCTCGTGTCTCAGTCAGCTTCGCTGACAGCTTCTCTCTAAACGGACTAGGCAACTTCGTCGCCGTCGCTCACCGAGGGAGCCTTGGGTAGTGGGTTTGAGTCCGCTCCATTCAAGCCTCCCTCGCTGAGGGAGGTGGCTCGGCGGTACGCCGAGACGGAGGGAGTTAGTGCGGTATGTTCTTTACAGAAAATTATGTTGAGAATACGCGCAAAATGTAGTAGAATAGAGAGAATTGATTTCTGAAAGGATTCGGATATGCTTTTTAACTCCTACATATTCCTGCTGGGCTTTTTGCCGCTGTGTCTGGCGGGGTATTTTATAATAAACAAACTCGGGCATTATCGCCTCGGTGTTGTGTTTCTGCTGGGCATGTCGCTGTGGTTCTATGGGGCGAACACGCCGAAATACCTCGTCCTCATCACGACCAGTATACTCGTTAACTACGGCTTTTATCGTCTTTCCTGCGTCATGCGTAATCAAGCGGCGAGAAAAGTCGCAAAGATCCTCGCGATCGTGATGAATCTGGGCATTTTGTTCTATTATAAATACTATGATTTCTTCGCCGAGACGGTAAACTCCGTCTTTGCCGCAAACTGGACGCTACAGCACGTTATTCTCCCGCTCGGCATAAGCTTTTTCACCTTTCAACAGCTCTCCTTCGTCATCGACTCCTTCAACGGCGAGGTCAAGGACTGCTCGCTTTTAGACTATGCATGCTTTGTCACGTTCTTCCCCCAGCTTATCGCAGGTCCTATTGTGACGCATGACGAGCTTGTTCCTCAGCTTCAGGACGTGAGCAAAAAAAGTTTCTCCTTTGAAAACTTCGCACGCGGCATATACATATTTTCAATAGGTCTTGCCAAAAAGGTACTCATTGCAGACAACCTCAACACCGCAGTCGTGGCGGGCTACATGCTCGGCGCAAACGGATGGGAGACGCTCTCCAGCCTTGACTGCATCGTCGTCATGCTCTCTTACACCCTGCAAATGTACTTCGATTTCAGCGGGTACAGCGACATGGCGATCGGACTCGGCAAGCTTTTCAACATCGACATTCCGCAAAACTTCAATTCCCCCTACAAGGCCGTCAACATTCTCGACTACTGGAAGCGTTGGCATATCACGCTAACGCGCTTTTTGACAAAGTACATCTACTTCCCTCTCGGCGGTAGCCGCCGCGGCGAGGCGAGGACGTATTTCAATATTATGGTGGTGTATGTACTCAGTGGTATGTGGCACGGTGCGGGGTGGACATACCTGCTGTGGGGCTTTTTGATGGGCGTGTTCTCCGCGCTGACGCGCCTCGGCAAGCCCGCTCTTGACCGCATACCCAGGGCAGTCAACTGGCTGGTGATGTTTATATGCCAGAACCTGTTGATGGTGATATTCCGCGCATCGAGCGTGAAAGAGGCATTCGCTTTTATTGCGCGTGTATTCGACTTTGACTTTTCTTCCGTAAATTCGCTCATCTCCTCCTCGTTCCAGCTCACAGAGGTCGCACTGCCGCTGTCGAAGCTGCCGGGGATAGGCTATATCGTGCATCAGCCGTGGGGCATGATAGTTATTGCACTGGCGTTTTTGATGTTCGTTATTCTCGTGCCGAAAAACGCCTATGAAAAAATGCAGTCTCTCAAGCCCAGTGTGTGGCCGATGCTTTTTGCGGCGGGGCTTCTGGTGTGGTGTATATTCTCGTTCGGCAGTGTGAGCGCGTTTTTGTACTTCAATTTCTGAGGGAGGGTACTGAGCAATGACATTCAAAAAATGGGTTCTCTCCTTTTTCGCGGTGCTTTTGGTCGCGCTGGTGTTGCTCGGCTCCGTGGTGGCGGTGATAGACCCGTTTTTCCACTATCACGCACCGGTCGACTTCTTGCAGTACCGCATATTCTACGAACGCTATCAAAACGACGGTATAGTCAAGCACTTTGACTATGACGCGCTTATCACGGGTAACAGCGTCGCGGAAAACTTCAAAACCTCGGAGCTTGACGCACTCTTCGGCACAAACGCCGTGAAAGTACCCTTCTCAGGCGCGACGCTGAAGGAGCTGGACACGCTCAACCGCACCGCAATAGAGCATAACGACTCTATCCGTCTTATTGTGGAAGCTCTGAGCTACAGTGACCTTATCCTCGACAAGGACGCGCTCGCATACGACGAGGGCGACTACCCCACGTTTCTTTACAACAAGAACCCTCTCGACGACGTGAAGTATCTTTTCAACAAGAGCATTTTCAAAACCGCTCTCGACATGATAAGCTACACCCGCGCAGGGCATACCACCACCTCCTTTGACGCTTACGCATGGTGGGACACCCCCGACACAGCTTACGGACAGGACGCGATACTCGGCATATACGAGCGCGGTCCTCTGCTCGCCGAGCAGGACGGATTGAGCGATTATCAGAGGACGCTTGTGCGAGAGAATGTCACACAAAACATACTCGAAACCGCACAGGCAAACCCGCAGATAGAGTTTTACGTATATATCGCGCCGTTTAGCATGTACGCATGGGATCGCTTTTACCGTGCGGGTGAGCTGAAGGTTCAGCTTGAGGCGGAGCGCGAGGCGGTTGAGCTTATGCTTACCTGCGATAACATTCATGTCTTCTCCTTTACCGACGCCTTTGATCTCGTGCAGGATTATGACCTCTACAAGGACACCGTGCATCACAACAGCCGCGTAAATTCGTGGATTCTGGAATGCATGACCGCGGGCGAGCATATGGTGACTTATGATAACCGAGAAGAGTATTTCAGCCGCGTGTACGACTTTTACACCTCGTATGACTATGACTCGCTTTTCGCCTGAAAACAGACAAAGCCGCCCGAATACGCAATGGTTCGCGTCCCCGCGACGTTGACAGTACAGGGGTTGCGTGCTATAATAT
>CAZBYU010000075.1:0-6630 GCA_964496235.1 uncultured Oscillospiraceae bacterium
CACCCTCACCGTAAACCAAAAGCTCTTTCAGAAGCTCGTCTATCCTCGCCTGGTCGCGGATAACACCGTCGGGTGCCGAAAGTGAGCTTCGCGCGTCCGCGCCCCATTCCTTTGAAAGAGTGTAGCTGCCGCTTTCGTTTTCGACGGTGACCTTGCCGTCGGCATAATCGCCCTTTACTCGACTGCCCTTTTTAGGCGCGGGGAAATACAGCTCAAAAAACTCCCTGTCGCTTCTGCGGTCGAGCTTGGCAGTTTGAAAAAGGGCGCGTGAAATAAGGCTGACGAGCGTACTTTTGCCGCTTTCGTTCTTGCCGTAGATGACGTTCATTCCGTCGACAAAGGAAACATTACGGTCACGCACACCGGCAAACTGTGTGCAGGATACGTTTTTTATCTTCATCCTATCTCCCCTCCTTCAGTGTTTTCAGCAATTCATACGCCAGCTGTGCTTCCTTAGGCTCGTCGAGCAATGCCGTAAGCAACCCCGCAGAAAACGAGGTCTCCGCAAACTCGGAGGCTATCATCTCCTCGGAGATCACCTTGCTCAGCGCATAGTCGTTATATGTTCCCTCGACGAAGCGGGCAAGTACCCTGTCGAGTATGCAGGCTCTGTTTTCATGCTCCTCGGCGGTGACACTGCCGGAGAGGATTATATCCACAACGCTTTCATCGTCAATGTCGGCAAGCTCCCGCGTGACAATGCTTTCAAGCTCTCCCTCGCTGACGGTGATATTGCGCCTGTAAAAGCGCAGATTGCCCGAGACAAACTTTTTCGCACGCACGGCTTTATCATCGCCGATTTCAATGACAAAGCACAAGCCCTCGGTATTGCAGGAAACGTCCGTCTGCACATGCGTGCCGGGGTTGAACACCTTGCCGCTTTTGGCATATTGCTCGGTCAGATTGCGCGGAAACGGAACATGTGTATGCCCGATGAGCCACACGTCAACCGGTATGCTTTCAAGCTCGGAGTGCGTCATGAGGAAATACCGCCCCTCGTTATCGAGACTCTCTCCCTCGACCGCGCCGTGGGCAATGCCGATGTGATACGCGCCGTTATCCTCGATATCGGTGTTTTTTATCCAGCCTAGGTTGTTCTCCCCCGTAGCGGAATGGCGCGTGGTACACAGTGCGGGATACAGCACCACACACTCACCCCCCACGTCAAGCTCGTATGGGCGATACTCCGTCAAGAGCATAATGTTGTCATGCTCTTTCATCACGTCTTTGAAATACTGCCATATCTTCACGTCATTGTCGTAATAGTCATGGTTGCCGGGCAGGACAACGACAGTTCCGTTAAAACCGGACAGCGTATCCAAGAGAGCCGATACCTCTCCCTTAGATACGCCGCTTGTATTTTCAAACAGGTCGCCGCTTATAACAAACAGCTCGCAGTTTTCTCGATTTGCACTCTCTACCATACCCTTGAAGGCCTCGCTCCTGCGTGATATAAGCACGGACGCCTTTTCATGGCTGGCATACTTCAAGCCGATGTGGTTATCCCCGGTCGCAAATATTCTCAGCATTGTTTCACCTCATGTTTTCATAGGGTCTTGCCGTAAATCTGTAGTAATTGATTGCTTTAAGTGTAGCACAGCGGGTTTGAAAACACAAGAGGTTGAGATACATAATAAGGAAAAGCTCTGTCTTCCGACAGAGCTTTTCCTTATACCTAATTATCCTTATTTCACTTCATCGAAGGTGAGCTGAACCTTAAAGAGGTCACCGTCAACGACGAGGGTCATCTTGCCGCCCTGTAGCTCGGTCAGGCTGTTTGCGATTGAAAGACCAAGCCCACTCCCCTCTGTGTTGCGAGAGGAATCGCCACGCACAAAGCGTTCGGCAAGCTCATCGCCCGCGACGGTCAGCCGCGTTTTTGAAATGTTGCGGAAGGTGACTGTCGCGCCGGGTTGAAGACTCTCCCCGCTTGTACGCGAGACACGCTTTAGCTCCAGATACACGCGCGTACCGGCAAGAGAATACTTGCAGATGTTGTTCATGAGGTTATCGAACACACGCCAGAGCTGTTGGCGGTCTGCCATAATATATACATTCTCCTCGGGCTTATCGACGATAAGCTCCAAGCCCGCCGCCGAAAGCTTTTCGGCGTATTCCCCCGCCGTCTGCGTCAGCATAACGCCGAGGTCACAGCGTTCTGGGTTCACGGCGAGGTTGCCGGTGGAGGCTTTTGATGCCTCCATCAAATCCTCGATCAGTTTTTTAAGCCGCGCCGACTGCCGCGACAACACCTCAAGGTATCCCCGCGCCGTGTCGTTTTCCATCTCCTCTTTTTCCAAAAGGTCGACATAGTTGACGATTGAGGTCAGGGGTGTTTTAATGTCATGCGAGACGTTGGTGATAAGCTCGGTTTTGAACCTCTCGCTCTTGACGCGCTCGGCAATTGCCTTGTTCATGCCGTCGGTTATGCGGTTTAAGTCCTCTCCGTGTTCTTTCAACGCTCCGTGCATACGCGCGGTGTCAACCCTGTGTTCGACATTTCCGTTTGCAATCTCGCGTCCGGCGGTCAAGAGCCGCTTCATTGCCGCAACAAGGTATATCCCCAGCACGACCAGCACAGCCCGCTCAAAAAACCAAGCGATAATGTGGTCACCCGCGTCGGTATTGACCATGAACATAAACTCAATCAACAAAACAACCGCTACGATAAGTAACACTCGTGGCACAAACGAGATAGTCTTCACATCTCCGACGAGCGCGGCAAGCGTGTTTTTGCTCCATACGAGTACACGCTTGAAAACTTTCCAGCAACACGCAAGGATTTTATAACACACGCAGGAGCTTATCGCGGTTTTCAGCTTTATGCGGACGGAAAGGCTCATGCACCACAGCACCGCAACCGCCGCAAGCGCGACAAAGCTCACACCCATCAACGCGCCGAGTGCCATATCCATACGCCATTGCTCCGCCAGCGAGAATATAAGCCCTAAACAGCCCACACCAGCAACGAACATAACGGCGGAATAGATGTCAAACGGTACGCGCTCGACCCATGTGGGAGTGACCGTGCCATCGGGTGTGCGTCGCCCCGCCGCCGCCACCAAAAACACGAACAGCACGATCGACGCAAGCCCCGTACCCACCGCGAGTATGAGCAGGTCATAGCGGTAGCCGTTCAAAAGACTCATCACGCGGGAAAGGACATAAATCTCGCTGTCGTCGGGGATTTCTGTAAGCACGTAGCCTTGCAGAGAGTAGGGCGCAAGCGCGGTGGAGTAGACGGCGGGTTCGCCGCTCTCGCCGTCAGGCTCTGTGTCTCTTATTTCGGCTGAATCGCTCTTTTTTGCTTTTTCCTCATTTTTCGCGTCGTCGTTTTCCGCACTCTCTGCGGAGGTCGGTGTGGTTGTGGGAGCAGCCTCCCTTTCGGCAGTGCGACCTGCCCAGGTATAGCCGTAGCCGTCACTGCCGTGATAGACGATGATGCCGTTTTCCATGTCCTCGTCCTGATAGGTGTGTTCCTCGACGAAGCTTAATGATTGCGGAAAAATCGCAAGCTGATACTCTTTATCTTCGAGGGTGTCTTCAACCACGTTGCCGTCTTTGTCCGTCAGTATATAGGCATACGCGCTGTCGCATTCCGCGCCCTCGGTCGTTCCCTCAATGGCGAACTTCGCCAGTATGTTCTCGCTCTGACCGTAGCACCAGCTCCAATATATTTTGCCACTCATGCCGCCGTTGTCAAGCTGATACGCATCACTCCCGGTCAGTGCGACCACGCCCACAAAGCTTGCCGCAAACACCGCGACAAATATCATCAGCAGTATAAACGCCAGCACACGTATGCCGAGACTGTTCAAAAGCTTGTTCATTTTCTTTCTCCTCTTTCCATGGGCTTTTCAAATTTATAGCCCTGACCCCACACCGCCTTGATATAACGCGGCTCGGCGGGGGTTATCTCTATCTTTTCGCGCAGATGGCGAATATGCACCGCCACCGTACTCTCCGCGCCGTAAGGCTCATCCTCCCAGACACTGCGGTATATATCCCGCGGGGAAAACACCGCGTCCGCGTTTTTCATCAGAAGCTTTAATATCTCATACTCCGTCGGCGTAAGGTACACCGCCTCTCCGTCGACGCTCACGGTCTTTTTCCTGTCGTCAAGGCTCACCGTGCCGAGGGTGAGTGCGCCGTCGTCCGCCGCTTTTTCTGTGCCGTTCCCGCCTAGGGTCATGTAACGGCGTAGCTGTGAACGCACACGCGCAAGCATCTCCACCACGTTGAACGGCTTTGTGATATAGTCATCTGCACCCACGTTCAGCCCGAGAACCTTGTCCGTGTCCTCGCTTTTCGCCGTGAGCATTATAACCGGCACATTGCTGACGCGGCGAAGCTCCGCCATCGCGCTTATCCCATCCAGCTCCGGCATCATAACGTCCATCAGCACAAGCTGTATATCCCCATCTCTGAGCTTGTCGAGTGCTTCACGACCGTTGTACGCCTCTACTACCTCGTACCCCTCACTCTCCAAATATATCTTCAGCGCGGCGACAATGTCACGCTCATCGTCGCATACCAGTATCCTGTACATTCTCATCCACCTCTCCGGCTCTCATTGTCGACAGCACCGGCGCACACAGGCACCGGTCTCCGTCGGCATGCTTATTGTACAACATTCGTTATTAAAAACCAACGTCAAAATCCATTAAATTTTGTTTAAGAAGCTTTCATGACGCATTTACAAGCCGATTCTTCAAACATTTTAAGGGATTTCTACCCTGCGTAGAGTGATTTTTTCGTACTCTCTACCGTCTGTTCGACCGCGGCAAAAAGCTATACGCGTGAATAGCTTGAATTCTATCTCAAAAAGGTGTATAGTTTTCATACATTCTGACCGCAAGTGTCAAAAACTCCAGACCAAGAGAGGGCTTATACACATGAGCTATACCGTCTTCACCGACACCTCCGCAAATATCCCCACTCCCATGCTGAAAGAGCGCGATATAAAGGTCATCGCGTTTAACTATATCATAGACGGCGAGGAGCATAACTGTCTCGACACCACTGCCTTTGACGGAGATGCGTTCTACACCTCTATCAGAGGCGGCGTAGCCGTCACGACGGCGCAGATCCCGCCTCAGCATTATATGGACACTTTTGCCCCTTACCTTGCCGAGGGGAACGACGTTCTTTTTGTGAGCATGTCGGGCGGCATAAGCGGCTCGTGCAACAGCGCACGTATCGCCGCAGAGGAGCTTAAAGAGCAGTATCCTCTCCGCTCAGTGCAGGTCATTGACACGCTGGGTGCATCTCTTGGCGAGGGCATAGTCGCGCTTCGTGCGGCGGAGCTTCGTGACGAGGGTGTTGAACTTATGCAGGCGGTTGAAGAGCTTAATCTGCTTTCAAAGCGCATGTGCCAGGTCTTCACCGTGGACGATCTTATGCATCTTCGCCGTGGCGGTCGCCTGTCCAACATCTCCGCCGTCGTAGGTACCGTGCTTCATATTAAGCCCCTGCTTATCGGCAACGAGAACGGTCAGATAATCTCCATTGCCAAGCTCCGCGGCAGAAAACGCGCCATAGAAACCCTTGCGGAGAAATTTGACGAGCTTGCCGTAGAGCCGGAAAAACAGCTTGTCGGCATCGCGCAGGCCGGTTGCCGCGAGGACGCGGAGTATCTAGTCTCCCTCCTCAACAAAAACCACCCGCCGCGCGAAATACTGAACGTGGAGTATGAGCCTGTCACCGGCTCTCACGTCGGTCCCGGTGCGTTGGCACTCTTCTTCGTCGCGGGCGATGATGTCCGCCTTATGCGTTGAACATTCTATACTTTCCTTTCTTCTTTTGGGTCTGAGAGTGGCTTGTATCCTCTCAGACCCTTTCTTTTTTGTTTCCCTTTCTTTTTCTGAAAATACGCGACAAACAACGCCCTGTAGCATAGAGAGAAAAATGCGGGAGGATGATAGTCTCCCCTATATGGAGGAAGGTTAAATCAAGTGCCAAAGGCTCCCTCAGAACCTGGAAATTTCACCCCGTCGTCTCAGCGAGAGAGGCTTGAGAGGCAGGGTATTGCACACTTATCGGTGTCGCTTACATAATAATCAAAGGGTCTGTTGCGAGAATCTTTTCTGCAACAGACCCTTTTAGGCGGACTGAGATATTGAAATATATTGTTATTCGTCGAGCTTGAGGACGGCAAGGAACGCCTCCGTGGGGATCTGAACCGTGCCGAGCTGGCGCATCTTCTTTTTGCCCTCTTTCTGCTTTTCGAGAAGCTTCTTTTTGCGGGTTATATCGCCGCCGTAGCACTTTGCGAGAACGTCCTTACGCATGGCCTTGACGGTTTCTCGTGCGATGATGCGTCCGCCGATCGCCGCCTGAATAGGCACTTCAAAAAGCTGACGAGGTATATTATCCTTCAGCTTTTCGCACAGCTTTCTCGCGCGACCGTACGCCTTTTCTCTGTGCGCGATAAGACTCAACGCGTCGACCTGATCGCCGTTTAAGAGCATATCGACCTTGACAAGGTCACTCGGCTTATACTCACTCAGCTCATAGTCGAGCGAGGCATAGCCCTTTGTGCGAGCTTTCAGCGTGTCGAAAAAGTCGTATATTATCTCGTTGAGGGGCATTTCGTAATGCATCTCGACAAGCCGAGAGTCAAGGTAGGTC
>CAZBYU010000076.1:0-6574 GCA_964496235.1 uncultured Oscillospiraceae bacterium
ACGGAGAGGGGCTGAACGTGCGCGACTGGCTGTACGTAGAGGATCACTGCGCCGCCATAGACCTCGTTTTGCTCGGCGGCAAGGAGGGTCAGGTGTACAACATCGGCGGTCATAACGAGATGCGTAATATTGACATTGTAAAGCTCATTCTCCACGCACTTGACAAGCCCGAAAGCCTCATCACCCATGTTACCGACCGCAAGGGGCATGATATGCGCTATGCCATAGATCCCACGTTTATCCACAATGAGCTGGGCTGGTTGCCGGAGACGAAGTTTGAAAACGGTATCCAGAAAACTATTGAGTGGTATCTGGCGAATAAGCCGTGGTGGGAGAATATAGTCAACGGAGAGTACCGAAATTACTATGAAAGAATGTACGGCAACAGGTAAAGCGAAAATTGCGGTACTCATGGCAACGTATAACCCGCGCATGGACTGGTTGCGCGAGCAACTTTTGAGCCTCAATGCACAGGATTACCCCAATCTGGTGTTGCATATTCGTGACGATTGTTCGCCGAAGGTCGCGCTGGAGGATATAGCACGTTGCGCTGAGGAATGCATAACCGCTTTTGAGTATACTATTGAGCAAAATGAAAAAAACCTTGGCTCTAACCTCACGTTTGAGCGTTTGACACGCGAATGCGGGGAGGGCGAGTATTACGCCTATTGCGATCAGGACGATGTGTGGCATGCAAACAAGCTGAGTACGTTGCAAGCGGCAATGGAGCGCGAGGACGCGTTTCTCGCTTGCTCGGATATGTGCGTGATAGACGGCGAGGGCAAAAAAACGGCGGACAGTATAACCGAGGTTCGGCGGCGGCACGTTTTTCGTTCCGGAGATGGGCTTGCGGAAAAGCTTCTTGTAAGCAACTGGGTCACGGGGTGTACGATGCTTGTACGCGCCGAGGCGGCAAAAGCCGCCGTGCCGTTTTGCCCGTATATGGTACATGATCAGTATATAGCTCTTGTCTGCGCCGAGCGGGGGAAGATAATCTCTCTTCCAGACGCGCTGATAGATTACCGCATACACGGCTCGAACCAGACCTCTACCCTTACCGGTGTTACGGATAAGGCAAGTTACCTTGAGGTTCGCATTGAGCAGATGCGCCGGCGTATGCGCTGGCTGAAAGATAACTTCACTTGCGGCGAGAGCATGCGTGCAGTCATTGATGACGGCATACGCTGGGCAGACGCGCGGCACGAGCATTGGTTGCACAAGGGCGGCACGGCGGCGGTTTATAAATACCGCTATTTCAGCAAGTATGCCGCCGTTTTCGAGCTTGTTACGGCGTATTGCCCGGAGTGGCTTTTCCGCTTTGCCGTGGGGCTTATAAAAAAGGACAAATTGTGAGGACAGCATGAAAGTATTCATCACCGGGGTGTCCGGTCAGCTGGGTCATGACGTGGCTGAGGTGTTGACCGAACGCGGAATAGAACACAAGGGCGTAAGCTCGAAAGAGCTTGATATCTGCGACAGAGATGCGGTTTTAGCGGCACTTTCCGAATATAAGCCGGACGCGGTTATCCACTGCGCGGCGTATACCAAGGTCGACCTTGCCGAGAGCGAGCCGGAAAGCTGCTGGCGCGTCAACGTGGACGGAACGCGCAATATCGCCGAGGCATGCCGTGCGTTGGACGCGAAAATAGTGTATATCTCGACGGACTATGTGTTCCCCGGTGAAGGTGACAGACCCTATGAGGTCAACGACGCGACACGCCCGCTGAATACCTATGGGCGTACCAAACTCGCCGGAGAGCTTGCCGTGCAGAGTATGACGGACAGTCATTTCATTGTCCGCACCTCCTGGGTTATCGGGGTGAACGGCGCAAATTTCGTCAAGACCATGCTACGCCTTGCCGAAACACATGATGAGCTGAGCGTGGTGTGCGACCAGGTGGGGTCACCGACCTTTACTGCCGACCTTGCTCCGCTACTGTGCGATATGATAATGACCGAGAGCTACGGCGTGTACCATGCCACAAATGAGGATATCTGCTCGTGGGCGGAGCTTGCCGAGGAGATCTTCCGCATTGCCGGAAAAAAGGTATGCGTTAAGCACGTCACCACGGAGGAATACGGCGCGAAAGCGTGGCGACCGAAGAATTCTAGGCTGAGCAAGGAGAAGCTGAGCGAGAGCGGGTTCGAGAGACTGCCGTGCTGGCGCGATTCGCTTAAAAAGTATGTGGATAGTATTTGAGGAGAGAAGCGATAAATGAGCTTAATTAATCGTTGCTTGCGCTTGATCAAAAAGGTCATAAACAGTCTTGGTGAGAACGGCTTGCGTGTGACGTGGAGTAAAGTGAAACGCAAGATAAGCCAAATACTCAAGTATCGCCCGCCGCTGTATACGAAAAAAGAGCTTGAAGCGCAAAAGCACGAGACCTTTCCCCAAAACATCAAATTCAGTGTGCTTGTTCCGGTTTACAATACTCCGGAGAAATATCTGAGAAAGATGATCGAGTCCGTTGAAGCTCAGACCTATGCGAACTGGGAGCTTTGCATAGCGGACGGAAGCGATTCTGAGCATTCCTATGTAGGTGATATTTGCAGAGAATATGCTAGCAGAGATTCTCGCATACTTTATCAAAAGCTCGAAGCAAACTTGGGGATATCCGGGAACACGAACGTGTGTATTGACATGGCAAGCGGCGATTATATTTCGCTTTTCGACCATGACGATATACTACACCCGGCGGCATTGTATGCCAACATGAAAGCCATCTGCGAAAAAGACGCAGATTTCATTTATACGGATGAGAACACCTTTCACAACACACCCCGAGATGCTTTTAATCCGCATTTTAAGCCGGACTATGCGCCGGACACCCTGCGTGCAAACAACTACATATGTCATTTCTTGACCGTAAAGAAAAGTCTGCTCGATAGCGTAGGAGGTTTTCGCCCTGAGTGTGATGGAAGTCAAGACTATGACATGGTGCTTAGATTGACAGAAAAAGCACGGAAAATAGTTCATATCCCGCAGATTTTGTATTATTGGAGAGCGCATAAAGGTTCGGTTGCCGATAGCGTCGGAGCTAAGCCTTATGTCATAGAGGCAGCTAAGCGGGCAATAAGGGATCATTTAGAGAGCGTCGGTCTGAAAGGCGAGGCTCAAGATGGAGTTGTTCCTTCAATGTACAGGCTTAAATACGATCTCGAAGGAAATCCGTTCGTTTCTGTCATTGTTCAATCATCTGGAGACCTCCAAAAGCTGAAAGCATGCCTAGACTCTGTGTATGAAAAGACTTCTTATAAAAACTATGAAGTTATAATTATAGAAAAAGAAGATAACTTACAGACACAGCTTGATTATAGTAATGAGATTCAGAACAAACTGACCGATTTGAAAGCAGTATGTTGCGATGAAATGCATAATCGTTCAAAGAGAAACAATTTGGCGGTTGCCCGAGCTTCCGGTGAACATATAGTGTTTTTAGAAGAGAGTGCCGAAGTGATCACTGCCGACTGGATTCAGGAAATGCTGATGTATTCACAGAGAAAAGATGTCGGTGCGGTTGGAGCAAAGCTGTACTATTCAGACGGCACGATACAACATGCCGGTATCGGTGTGGGCTTGCTCGGACTTGCGGGTTATTATCATCGAGGAGACGGTCGGAAGAGCAAGGGTTATATGGGAAGATTAACATATGCCCAAAACTTCAGCGCGGTCTCCGGAGCGTGCCTTATGATGCGCCGTGCCGTATGGGATGAAATCGGCGGCATGGACGAAGCGTTTGAGAGCATGCTCGGCTATGTCGATATGTGCATGCGTATACGCAAGGTTGGGTATCTCGTTGTGTGGACACCGTTTGCAGAGCTTTATAATCACATTGCCAAGAAAGCCGATAGCTTAGCGACGCTGAGCGGAACGGATTCTCAGCTGTTCAAAGAACGCTGGGAGAGGGAGCTTGCCGCAGGAGATCCGTATTACAATCCCAATCTTACGTTGAAGAAAGAGGATCTTTCCGAGGGATAAAAGGGCGTACACCGATGTGTGCGGAACTGTTCCAGAACATGGCGTTTGCTTGGAATACTTAAAACAAGTTTTGTTTCTCGCATCTTCGTGCGTGGAAAAGAGATAGTGTTGCTTGTGTTTAAGCAACACTATTGGTAACAGAACGTATAAACTCACCCAGAGGTCAATTTATGATAAACACACTGAAAAAACATCAATTTTTATTGGAAGAGCTGATAAAGCGCGACTTTATCACAAAGTATAAGGGTACGGCACTCGGCATGGCGTGGAGTGTTTTGAATCCGTTGCTCACTTTGCTGATAATGCGAATTGTCTTTTCGCATTTCTTCGGCGGTACAATCGCGCATTACACCACGTATCTATTCTGCGGCAACATTATATTTTCATTTTTCAATGAGTCCACTTCGCAGGGAATGCTTTCGCTTTTATATAATGCATCTATATTCACGAAGGTCAATGTGCCGAAGTATCTCTTTATCCTTTCCCGCACAAGCCAGACGTTTATTAACTTCCTGCTTACGCTTGTTGTGTTTTTCCTGCTTTGCATCTTTGACGGAGTTACGTTCACGTGGAAGTTTATAACACTCCTTTACCCCGTGTTTTTCCTGCTGGTTTTCAACCTCGGCGTGGGGCTTGTTCTGTCCGCGTTGCACGTCTTTTTCAGAGATATTCAGTACCTCTGGACGGTTTTTACCCAGCTTCTGATGTATGTTTCTGCCATATTCTACTCAATCGACACTTTTCCGCAAATGGTGCAAAATCTGTTTCTCCTAAACCCGGTTTACCTCTTTATCCGCTACTTCCGCAAGGTGGTCATTGACGGCGCGATTCCGAGTGTGTGGTTTCATCTGTTGATGGCATTCTATGCGTTGTTTTTCCTTGGTGTCGGTGCGTGGATATACAAAAAGTATAATCACGAGTTCCTTTACTATGTCTGACGGAGGTGTGCTATGACTGCATTGGAATTGGATAATGTCTCCATCAGGTATAAGCTCGGCGACTTTAAGGACATAGGTCTGAAGGAATATGTGATGCGTAAGATTCAGGGCAGGTATCATGTGGTTGAGTTTTGGGCAGACAAGGACATAACCTTTAAGCTTGAACAGGGGGATCTTCTCGGCATAATCGGCACGAACGGTGCGGGTAAGTCTACATTGCTCAAGGCTATCGCGGGGATAATGATGCCCACCTATGGCACTGTGAAAAGTGTGGGAAATATATCCGCGCTTTTGGAGCTTGCCAGCGGGTTTGACCCCGAATTGACCGTCAAGGAGAACGCTTACCTACGCGGCGCAATGCTGGGCTACACGCGCAAGTTTATGGACGAAAGGTATGATGAAATAATTGCCTTTGCCGAGCTGGAAAACTTCCAGGACAGACCATTTAAGCAACTTTCCTCCGGTATGCAGAGCCGCCTTGCTTTTTCAATAGCGAGCCTTGTTGAGCCGGATATTCTGATACTGGATGAGGTTTTGTCCGTCGGTGACGGCGCATTTGCGGAGAAAAGCGCGAAGCGCATGCACGAGCTTATAAACAGCGGCGCAACGACGATCTTGGTCTCACATTCGCTCGACCAGGTGAGGGAGCTGTGCAATAAAGTGCTGTGGCTAGACCACGGTAAGCAGATCGCGTTCGGCGCGACAAAGGAGATCTGCGACAGATATCAGGACTTTTTGGACGGAAAGATTACATTATGATTTCTGTTTCTGTAATTATCCCCACCTGTAATGCCGAGAGGTATATCGGCGCACAGCTTGATGTACTGCTGGAGCAGACGGTGCGACCGAGTGAGATAATAGTTGTTGATTCCGCATCGGACGATGCAACATGCCGAATTGCAGAGAATAAAGGAAAATTGGTTCGCCTTATCAGAATACCCCGTGAAGACTTCAACCACGGAGGAACGCGTGATATGGCTTTGCGCCGGAGCAGTGGAGAGTATGTGTTGTTTCTTACGCAGGACGCGCTTCCGACAGATGAGCGATATATTGAAAACCTTGTTGCCCCACTGGAGCGTGATGCGGCGATTGCGGGTGTGTGCGCTCGACAGGTGGCATACCCCGATGCACGAGATTACGAGAGATTGAACCGAGAGTTCAACTATCCCGCTCAAGGACGGGTGTGGGCATCGGAAGATATTGAACAATTAGGTGTTAAGACCTATTTTTTCTCCGACGCATGCTCGGCGTATCGCCGCTCGGCATATGACGCGGTGGGTGGCTTTGACGATCCTGTCGAAACTAATGAGGACATGCTGATTGCGGCAAAGTTCATTCATTCAGGCTTTAAGCTTGCCTATGAGCCGAATGCACAGGTGTTTCACTCGCATTGTTTCTCGCTCAGACAGGAGTATGAGAGAAATAAGATAATAGCGAGTGTGATGACGCGCTATAAAGAGAGGCTTGTCGGCGCAAATAGTGATCGTGAGGGTTGGCGGCTTGCCATGACAGTGTCCGGACAGCTCTTACGTCACGCCAAGCTGATATCATTCTTGCACTTCGGTGTGGTTTTGGTCGCACGTTTCCTCGGAAACTGCGCCGGACGGCGAAAAGTAGTGTAGACCGGTATTTGCTTTCAAACGTGCTGGACACTGTG
>CAZBYU010000077.1:0-6570 GCA_964496235.1 uncultured Oscillospiraceae bacterium
GGTTCTGCGCCTTTCGATCTCTTTTCTCGCATCTGCCATAATGAAATTCCTTTGAGTTGTAGTTAACGATTTATATTACCATATAATGCGCCGAAAATCAAAGACTAATGATGAATTATTCACACTTTTTTACCCTGCGGTCACGCCGCAGGGTAAAAGGACAAATTTCAATCTTATTTTTCCCGGGTGAGCTTCCAACTGATGTCGTTTTCTTCAACGGTAAAGCCGTTATTCTCGGAATCAAGATATATCCGCTCGCCGTCCAGCCCGGGCTGAGCAAAGGCGTTATCCTTCGGAATATAGACATAATCGGGATATTTATCGGGGTTTATATCGTAATAGAGCCGAAGCCGAGCCTCCGTTATATCGTCCTGCCCGGAAAGCCACGCCGAAAACGACGCGCATTCATACCCGGACGGCAGTGAAAGCGTACACCATGTCTGCTGGGCGTAAACCAAGAGCTTACCGGGTACTTTATCGGCGTAGCCTTGCATGTCATCGTAAACGCGTTCATACACCGTACCGAGGCGTTCGGACGTGACTATGCCGCGGGCAGGTCCGCGGTCAAGCTCATAAGTGAGATACGCGGGGGGCGAATCCCAAAAGCAGTGTACAGCCTTGACCGCGACGGAAAGCGCGGCAAGGCAGACCAGCGGGGCAAGCGCGGCGGCGCGAAGAGCGCGGGCTGGGTTGCCTTTAAGCCGTGACTGCTCTTTGAGCAGGAACGCGAGGAAAATGCACGAAGCAACACCGACAACGGAAAACGCCATACTCAAAACGTCAAACCCCATGTTGGACGTGGCGCAGACGCACACAGAGTAGAGCATACCGAGGGCAAAAAACGCAGTGAACAGCTCTCTCGGCTTATTATCAAGCAGGATATACGCGGTAAAGCCCAAGAGGGAAAGAGGGAGCATGATGCCGTTATAGTAGTTCTCCGTAAGCTCACTTGCAAAAAGTGCGAAGCACAAAAGAGCGCAAAACGCGGCAAGCGAGAGATGAACATGCGCGTGGGCGCGGCGGCTTTTATCGGCAAGGAGTGCTATAAGCGACGCGGCATACAGCCCAAGGGGAACAAGCATGAACCTATGCGCCGTCACAATGCAGTAAACATAGTGCTTTAGCATGAACCAAAGGGAATACTTCGGGTGTTCGGGGTCTGTGAACAGTCCCGGGAGAGCGGCAAGAAGCTCATCAAAAGAGCAGTGCGCGAAGAAAAACACCGCAAATATTGCCGCCAATATCGCCGCACCACAGGTAACAAAGGCGAACGCATGCCACGTGAGAACGGCATTGTCATACGCGCGGTGAGCGCGTATGCGAGCGGCAACAAAGGTCATGAGCGCGTAGAGCGCGTACACCGAGAGAAGGTACGGACAGCACAGCACTCCGGCGGCGAAGAACACACCGGCGAGGATATAATCCGTGCGGGAATCGCGCCGCGCCGTTCCGCCGAAGACCCCGGCGAGGGCAAGCGCGTCAATGGCAATGGTGTTATAGCTGTAGCACATCATGTCAAAGGGCGTGAAGAGCATGAACAGGATACTCGCCGCGACGGAAAGTGCACCGTATTTTTTCAGCCGCAGATAGATAACGAGCGCGACCAGTGCGTGAAGCACGGCATAAAAGCAACGCGCGGCAAGCATTATACCCTCGGTCGAGCCGTTTATGTGAAGATAGAGCGAGACAAAGGGCAGAGTAAAGAACGAGGCGAGCTGGGAAAGATGCCACTCGTCGAAAAAGAGCCTGTCTCCTAGGCAAAGCCTGTACGGCACGGTGAGATAGAAAGCCTCATCACTCCCACCGAGACCGTAGGGCAGTTTCCACAGCATGAACAGCGCAGTGGCGGCGAAAAGGAGCGCGAAAGCGAGGCTCTGCCGCGAAATATTGAGTTTTTTGCGATTATTTTGCAAGCATGACTCTCCCCTTTCCGTCGGAGTGTTCAGTAAGCGGTTAACGCTCACCCAAGGTGAGTGAATATTACAGAGTGTACGGTGCTTTTCTCTTAAACAGTCCCGCTCCGAGTTCGTTTAACAGCTCCGAGACCAAAATGAGCGCGAAGCCCAAAAACGCGGCGGAGCTGACAGTCTCGTCGGCAAAGATTGCGGCAAAGATAACGCCGAAAACGGATTCGAGCGTCATCAAGACGGTTGCCGTAGAGGACGGAGTGTATTTCATGCCCCAAGCCTGCAAGAACCAGCATATTCCCGTGGACACCACGCCGAGGTAGGCAATGGATATATACGACTCTCGTGGCAACGAGGTTGGCATAGGCTCAAAGAGCAGAGCAAGCACAAGGCAGATCGCAAACGAAACGGCAAACTGCACCGTTGTGAGTGAAAGCGCGTCGGAGTCTTTGACATATTCCTCGGTCAAGACAATCTGGAGTGCGTAGAAAAAGCCGCAGACAAGTGTGAGCATATCGCCGATGTTCATGCCGCCGAAGCCGTTATCCAGCGAGACAAAGCCGATACCCGCAACACACAGGACACTCGCCACGACATTGTGCATACCCGGACGACGCTTATACACCCACCAGACCAGAAACGGCACCATCACACAGTAGGATGCGGTAAGAAAGGCATTTTTCCCGGCGGTGGTGTAAACGAGACCGTAGGTCTGGAAAAGATACGCCGCCGTCATGCAAAGCCCCATATACACCGAACCTTTCAAGGTTCGGCGCGACATTTTTATCACCTTGCGCCAGCAAACGGCGAACAAAAACACGGTGGCGATCGCAAAGCGTGCGGTCAAAAGCCAGAGCGTGCCTATGCTGTTGAGGGTGTTTTTGAATATGAAAAAGGAGCTTCCCCATACAACGGCCGTACCTAAAAGGGCAACACGACCCCAGAATCCTTTGTTGTTGAACATATTATTATTCCTTTGTCATGTGAGGCGCGGCGGCGCGGAGCATGAGCCGCTTTATGCCCTGCTGAAAATTGATCTCAACAAGATGATCGCCGCCCATGGGGGTCATCTTGACGATAACGCCGGGTCCGAACGCCTTATGGACGATACTGTCACCCACGGCAAAGCTCACCGCACTCGTCGGCGCACTCGCCTTTGCCGGCGTCATTATACTGCTCGCACGGCGCAGTCGGGTCTGCGTTATCTCGCGCGTTTCGCGAGAGGTATCACCGTAAGCATAGCCGTTGGGGATATTTTTCTCGATAAGCTCCTCGGGGATCTCATCGACAAAGCGGGAAACGCGGTTTGCCGTGGTCTTGCCGAACAACATACGTCGCCTCGCGCAGACAAGCTCCAAATGCCGCTTGGCGCGAGTGATGGCCACATAGCACAGCCGACGCTCCTCCTCCATCTCGTCGCGCTCACCGATGGCACGAATCCCGGGGAATATCCCCTCTTCCATGCCGACGATGAACACATTTTCAAACTCCAAGCCCTTGGCAGAGTGCATGGTCATCATGACGACCTTGTCATCGTCTTCATTATAGTTATCAAGGTCGGTATAAAGCGCGACATTGGAAAGATAGCCCTCGAGCGTGGCATCCTCGGTTTCCTTCATATAGCCGATAATGCCGGATTTAAGCTCACGCACGTTTTCAATGCGCGTGGTGTCCTCCTGAGTGTTTTTCTCTTCAAGGGCGCGGATATAGCCGGTTTTGTCGATTATCTCATCTAAAACCGCATCGGGCGAATTATCCGCGGCAAAGGCGCGAAAGCTCTCTATCATCGCGGCAAAGCGACGAAGCTTATCTGCGGCGCGGCTGAGTTCGGGATATTTATCGGCGTTGGCGGCAATGGTCAGCATGCTCTCGCCGTTATCCTCCGCAAGCTCTCTGACGCGCTCGACCGTTGTTGCGCCTATGCCGCGAGCGGGAACATTTATAATGCGGCTGAGACGCAAATCGTCCGTCGGAGAGACAACGAGCGTAAGATAAGAGATCATGTCCTTTATCTCCGCACGCTCGAAAAAGCCCGTACCGCCGTAAATACGATAGGGTATGCCGAGGCGTTTGAATGCATATTCAAGCTGATAGGACTGCGCGTTCATGCGATAAAGCACGGCATGTTCACGCCAGTTATTGCCTTGACCGTAGCTCGTCATTATTCGGGAGGCGACGTGATCCGCCTCGTCATGCTCATCATCGGCAAAATACAGCCTTACAACGTCGCCGTCACCTGCGTTTGTCCACAGCTCCTTGCCCTTGCGGGCGGTGTTGTTTCTTATAACGGCGTTGGCCGCAGCGAGTATGCGCCCGGTACTGCGATAGTTCTGCTCCAAGCGTATGGTGCGACAGCCCTTATACTCGCTTTCAAAGGAAAGTATGTTCTCTATAGTCGCGCCACGGAACTTATATATACTTTGATCGTCATCACCTACGACGCATATATTTCCGCTCCCCCCTGCGACCAGGCGGGAGAAGAGGTATTGCAGACGGTTAGTGTCCTGATACTCGTCGATAAGGACGTACTTAAAACGCCTCTGCCAATAGCTCCGAACGTCCTCATGCTCTGTCAAAAGCCGCACGGTGAGCAGAAGAAGATCGTCAAAGTCCATGGCGTTTGCGGCAAAGAGGCGGCGGGCATACTCGGAATATATCTCGCCGACCTTTATGCGGCGCATATCGCCGGATTTTCGAGCTTCGTCAAGATACGCCGCCGCGCCGATGCATTCATCCTTTGCGCGGCTTATTGCGGAGAGCATGGAGCGCGGCGGGAACGCCTTATCGTCCAGCTCCTTTTCTTTGAGAACCTGCTTTATCACACTGAGGCTGTCGGACGTGTCATAGATGGAAAAGCTCGATGTGTAGCCGAGCTTTTCCGCGTCACGGCGGAGCATTCGGACACAGGCGGAGTGAAAGGTGCATGCCCAGACATCATTTGCCTTGTCCGCGCCGAGCATACGCTCAAGCCTTGCTTTAAGCTCATCGGCGGCTTTGTTGGTGAAGGTAATGGCAAGAATGCGCCACGGCTCGACAGGGTCGAGCGAGGCGTAGACCGCGTTTTCCGGCGCACCGGATTTGAGTGCGGCAAGCGTAGCCTCATCGGCAAACGCCGGAAGCTCGTCGGAGTCGGAGGCCTTGCCGTATTTGAGCAGGTTGGCAATGCGGTTTATCAAAACCGTGGTTTTGCCGCTTCCCGCACCGGCAAGTATGAGGAGAGGTCCTTCCGTGGTCATGACCGCCTCTCGTTGCATGTCGTTTAGGTGTGAAAACTCCGCGCGTATATAAGCCTTACGCGCCTGGATATAATCTTTTTCAAATTCAATACTCATAAAGGGAATTTTAACACAATAACATGGAATACACAAGGCGCAAAATTTGTTGACAACTGCCCTCGCTATAGACTATTATTTTGTAGAAAATGCGAACGGAAGCGGGAAAACACCCAAACCATGACCGCGTTTTCCGAACCGGAGAAGCCTATGAAAAACGCACTGCACCGCGCCATTGCGTGGGCAAGACAAGAAAAAAACGAGCGTCTGCTCGTCATACTTCTGCCGCTGTGTGCAATTATCATATCCGCACTGATACTCGCGCCGTCACTCGCCGTATATAAAGCAAACCGCGACGCCGCAATGCTTGCCTTGCGCGAAAGGAACGAGGGGCAAAGTGCGACCGGTGTCGAGATAACGGGCGAGCTTCACATAGAAGCCGCGTCAAACGGAGAGGACATGTTTATCTCGGTTTGCGATGACTCCGGCGTTGCGGTACACGGTGTTCGCTTTCCGCTGACGCTCACCTCCCCTGAGGGTGACGAGATAATATGCTCGACCTACACCGACGGAAGCTGTTATCTGGTGGAGCTTTCACCGGGGAGCTATGTGATAACAATGGACGAAGGCTCGGGACACAGTGCAGAGAGTGTTATATGCACTGTTCCATCGCTCACGCACGAGGCAACGTCCATCACCGAGCTATCCCCCGGGCTTAACCGCGTGGACGGCAAGCTGTACTACCAAGCCGCGAACGGACGCACGGCAAGCGGCATCGGCATAGATATATCATGCTTTAACCCCATCGTGGATTGGAACGCACTGCGCGAGGAGGGCGTGGAGTTCGTGATCTTACGGATAGGCGGACGCGGCTGGGGTTCGGGACGGGTATACATCGACTATCGCTTCCGCGAATATTACGAAAAAGCATACTACGCGGGGATAAAGCTGGGTGTTTACTTCTACTCCACCGCCGTGAACACAGCCGAGGCCGCTGAGGAGGCGCATTTCGTGCTTGACACTCTCGCAGGTGCGCCGCTCGACATGCCGGTGTACTTTGACACGGAGTATTCCGGCAACAGCCCCAACGGACGTGCGGACAGGCTCACACGCGCCCGTCGCACGGACATAATAAACGCCTTTTCCGCAGTGATAGAGCAAAACGGCTATGAAGCCGGGGTATACTCCGGAGTATACTTCATCGAGCATGAGCTTGACCTTGCCGCACTCAATCCGCAGACGCTGTGGATCGCAAACTACACCAAGGGTGCGGCAATGCCGAATGTGGATTATAAATACGCGCTGTGGCAATACACCGAGAGCGGGAAAATACGCGGTGTGAGCAACAGCGTGGATATAAACGTGATATTCCGATAAAAACAGGTCAGTCC
>CAZBYU010000078.1:0-6541 GCA_964496235.1 uncultured Oscillospiraceae bacterium
ATTTGAGTCGGTTTTTGTGTATTATCTCTTGTTTTCCCACTCGCCCTGATAACCGGGTTTCTTGTTGGGTGCAGGTGTGCCTCCGTAATAAGAAACACTTGTTATGTTATCATAGGTCGTGCCGCCGATCTTGATCGCATCGCCGATAAGATCGTCCTGCGTGGGTTCAAGTCCCGTATGCGGCTGACAGAACTGGATGTAGACCTCGATGTTGCTGTATGCAATCGGGATCTTGTTGATGACGAGCGCAAGCATTCCGCAATTATCGGCAGAATGGAAATAGTACTCGGCATCGTAGAACGAAAACTCGGTGTATGCTATGTGGTGGTTGTATCCGGTCATCGTCACCGAATCGGCTGTCTCTTTGTTCGTGAACTTGACGACTATGATCGCATCATAATTCTCTTCCCTGCGGAAACCATATTCGTCACCTTCGATCATGATACGCAGATCGTACGTGCCCTCAACGGTCGTCCTCGTCTGAACGAAACCGCAAAGATGCTTGTTGCGTTCCTCTTCGCTGCCCGATGTTCCCTCGGCGCTTCCGAGAACCTCTTTAAGTGCGTTGACCTCGTTGGGAGACTGGAGTCCGTATGAGACCTTGACATCGCCGAACTTGACATCGTCCGAATAGTAAGGAGCTTTATTTCTGTTAAGCGCATTCTTTGCCCAAAGTCCGAATGTTGTTCCGTAATCGTTTTCAAGCGTGAGCGTGTATCTCTCGGTCTTCGGATCTTGGTATCTGTTCAGCTCGGTGACCTTATCGGCATAGACCGTTACTTTTTTGTTGCTGTAAACAAGCTTGATCCTGACCTCATCGCCCCAACTCAAACCGATCCACACAGTATTAATGTAGTTGTCACCATCTTTCTTCGCATTAAAGCCGTAGTCGCCTTGGTTGTCCCAAATGCACAGATTGCCGTAGCCGTCTATGATAAATGCATAATACTTGCTGTACCATTCGCGCACATTGCCGCTGAGAAGGGTCGGGTCGTTGCCGACTGTGTTGTTGCCGACCTGTACCTCGCCGTTCGACAGCACTCGGTTATCTACCGGCTTCTCCGCACCGACATAGAATCCCTTTTGCTGACCGTCATATTTCAGCGTTGCCGTCATGTAAAAGTCACGCGAGCTGTCAGCGATCTCACCAAGCTGGTAAATATTGGCATCAGGGTGATCGTAATGGTCAAATGTCGCTGTAATATCGACCTTGTCGTAGGTGTCCTCGGGATTAATGCCCCACTTCAGACCGCCGTTTGTGATCTCGCGTTTCCAATAGCCAAGAACAGGACCGCGTGATCTGTAATTGAGCGCATCCGCACCCATCGGCAGACCATCCTCATCCCACTGCTGGAATCGAGCAACCGCTTGAACATCCTTGACATGAGTCATCCAACCGATGTAACCATCAAAATTATATATTGTTGCGGTCGATTTCGCATTGCTCGGCGAGCCAAAGACATTCGCCTCGACACCGTCAATGTAACAGGTGACATTTGCGGTATTATTTTGCGAACTGTATGTCCCGGTCACGAGGATGGTGTGTACATCGCCCGACGAAACAGCGACTCCTCCATTACCGGTACAGACCCAATCGGAACCGGCTTGGCAACCGCTATCCCACCAAGGACCGGCTTTTACAAGCCCTAAGAAATTTCGCCCATCTCCCAGGTTTTCTTGGTTGTATCCACCCCATATTGCAGTCAGCATCGCACCGCCGCTGTCACGACCGCCGGCTCCGAACGACAGTCCGCACTCGGGGTGAACCGAGCCGATGCCAAACGCACCTTCGCGAGATGAGTTGGTATCTGCACCATCTGCTTTGAATGTGTAGGAAACAGCGAAATTCTTCAGGAATACCTTCCATTGCTTGGGCTGTGCGTAACCGTCGCCCCAAGAGCCAAGATTCGCATCAGAGTCGGAGTAGTATCTCTTCATGTTCGCAATATCGCTCGGACGCGATGCATCTACCTTCGACTTGCTCTCATTGAAAGCGGTGCTGTCCAGCTGTGTGCGGGATGAGATGAAACGTGCATAAGCAGGTGTGTTGTGGAGCTTTGTAACATAACCGATGTTTCCGTTAAAACCGCCGTAAAGCGTGTTATCATAATATGCCTCGTAACCGCCGCCCCAAACCTCGACAGGGTTGCCGTTTACATATGCGCGAAGACGAAGGATCATGTGATAGGAGTCTGTATGGATCGTTTTATCACCGCCCTTAGAATCCGCATATTCCTTCTCGGGAAGATACGAGCCGACAACAACGATCATTATCTCACCATCACCATACGATGAAATATAAGGATCAAGGTCGATGTAATTATTTGAGCCAAAGGCATTGCTTCCGTACCAATGGGGTCCGAAATTGAGAAAGCCGCCAAATTTTCTTGACGGAGAATTATGCGTAAAGTAAGCCGTCGCGAATTTTGCGTCGTCGTTTCCCTCGCCGCCGATAACTATACCGCAACATCCGTTGTCGCCGGCAAGACCGCGCGCATTCGAGTTGACCGTCATCTTGTACATGACAGCGAAATAGCCGTCATTGTAGGTGTTCTTGACATTCCACGCATCTAAATGCTCGCGATTGCCCATCTGATCTGCAGGAGGATCATCAACACTTTCATAGTAGGTGTGATTTCCTTTACAGTTACCGTTTGCGTCTTTTACACAGTGTGTGTACGCTTTTTCGGCCATAACACCGGGCACGGTGTCGTGAAGGTATTCCTCTTGGTCGTTACTCGTTGTCTGTGCAGTCGATGTCAGTACCATCGGGATCGATGACATGAGCATAATGCCCGAAAGCATTAGTGCACCGAGTGATTTTTTGATTTTAGACCTCCGCATTTTCATATATGTGATCCTTTCCCCATCCGCATTCTGCGGGTAATGTATAAAATAAACTCTCTTATCATTGCCTGTAACATAACGACCAAAATAGGCTGTCACGCTGCCATTCGCAGTGTGACAGCCTACTGTCAGTTTGACCTAAAAAGATAATGTAATTTTGTCAAAGTTATCTTATTAGAGACCGCTCCACCATCCGGAGTTGCTCTGTGAACCGAAGTCCTTAGAGTCGCCGTGATTCAGACCTGCCACAATGGAGACAAGAATCACGTCCTCGCGCTCGGCATGCATAACCTCAGCGGTCGGTTTCTCGTATTTGTTCTTTTCTGTGCTTTTCACCTTGTTTTCCTCCGTTATGAACTATAACCATAATATGTCGGGAAATTTCCATGTAAGTAGCCATATCTGTAGCTAAGGAGACCTTTATCGAGTTCTTTATCGACATTTACGGTTCCGTTTTTGAGACTTGGTGCAGGAGAGCCGCCTGCTCCGTGGAGAGTGTTGTTCCTCGCATCGTAATTGCCCTGTCCGAGGTAGACCGAAACTTTGACATTTTCGGGTTTAATGTCTTTCTCGTTTCGCTCGTAGAAGTCAACATATACCCGATAATTTGTGTAGTCCTCGGGTATGTTTGTGAATACCGCACAGATCAGACCGTGATCGTCATCACATGCGTGGAAGTAGTACTCGGCATCATAGAAGGAGAACTCTCGATATGCCCAGTGGTGTGAGTAGCTCAAGATCGTTTTCTTGTCCGAGCCGTCCCCTTTCTGCACCTCTACACGAATGACCGCATCGTAATTCTCTTTTCTGTACAGACCAAGGTCGTTACCTTCGACAGCTACGCGAAGATCGTATGTGCCTTCAGTCTGACCACTGCGAGTTTGAGCAAATCCGGCAACATTTGTGTTTTTGCCACCTGCACCGGTCACCGAGTAAACGATGTCGCCGGCTGTTGTTTCTTTGGTAGTCAGCTTATTGTCTTCGGCATTGTTATTGCCATGTATCGTCGTGGGGCTCTGCAGACCATAGGAGACTTTGACATTTTTGAATGTAACGCCCGTGTTGCCATCTCCGCTGTTTTCGCCCGACTTTGTCATAAGTCCAAAGTAAAGTGGACCTGTGAAATCGGAATCCCAAAGCTGTGCACCGGTAAAGTCGACATCATGTCCGATCCATACAGCATTTCGACCCGTGAGGTTATTGAAGCTGTAAAGGAACTTGTAATTCGTATCATCTTTACTCTCTCCGCCCTCTTTGACATAAATGGAGAGTTTGCCACCATTATAAACAACACGAACGCCTACATCCTCGTTAGGGTTCAAGTTGATTACATTATCAACATTCAGAACGTCTCTCGACTCGTAATGGACATCAGGCCAGAGCCATCTTGTCTCTGCAGGATCGCCATCACCCATGTTTATCCATGTAGTAATTGCACCGTCGGCACGAAGCTGTATATAGTAGTACTTATTATACCACTTGCGGACATCATCCATTCCGCCATCCGAGAATCCGATATTCAGACCGTCATTTGTTTCATCAGTTGGTTTTTCGGGCGTGATGTAGAAGCCCTTTAGGTTACTATAGGGTATATCCGCCTGAACAACAAACGAACGTGACGGATCGGTGATCATGCCGAGCTGATATGTGTTGCTGTTCGGGTACTCGTAACCCTCCCACGCCTCGTTGTAAGGTGTGTAATTTACGCTGTCAAATGTATCGGTTTTATCCGCGCCCCAGTTGAGTGCGTTTTGATTGACCTTTCTGTCCCAATAGCCTGTCATCGGACCGGCAGTCTTGAGATCAAAGACCGTTCCGTTCTCAGCAGCGTAATCCATGTTGGCATCAACATCCCACTGAGTGAAACGAGCAACGGCATCAACGCCCTTGACATTCGTGCGCCAACCGATATAGTTCAGACCGTTACCAAAATTTTTGATGGTCTGCTCCTTTTCGTCTGTGTTTTTCTTTGAATCATGTTCCGGAAACCAAGTTGCAATTTGCTCACCGTCTAACCAAACCTTGATTTTCGCCGTGTTGGTACCCTTGTCATAGGTGCCTGTTATCAAAAGAACATGGATTCCGGTGTCATTATTTTTGACGGTCGTTCCATTGTTCGTGCCGCTATAATCCATATACTTTATCTCACTCCGCCGCCAATTAAGACCAAGAGTTCCTGTTGCGTTGGCTGTCACAAGGTTGTCGGGACCAAACCAGAGTTTCGAGTTGCTGTCCCATTTACAAGTGCCCTCTCCTGTTTTGCTGAATCGGAAATCGATTGTTCCTAACAGATTGTCCGGATCTCTCGATTGTCGACCGAAGACAAGTCCGCAGTTAAGGCTGGTAGCGAGTATGTCTTTGCCGCCGTCTACATAACTGTAGTTTTTATTTTCATCAATTTTTATAGTATACGAAGCGGCAAAATTTTTCTTGTCAACCTTCCACTGGTTTGCCTGGTCGTAATAATAATTGGGGTTGTTATCATTCGGACGAGATGCATCGACCTTTGCATGATGAACGTTGAATGCGTTCTGATCAAGCTCATGAGACGAACGAGTGAAACGAGCGTATGCGAATTTGCGGTTCAATTGGTTGATAAAGCCAACCTGACCGCCGAAGGTGAAATTCCACTCCTCACCCCACATGGTGTGTGTATCGAGTTTGTCGGTAAAGGTGAATGTGTCACCGCCACCCCAGATCTCGCTGATCTGATAGCCGTTTATGTATGCTTTAAGGACAACATTATTGTTTATGTAAGAGCCGACAAGCATTATGACATTTTCTTGATTGGTAAAGTCTTTTGTTATCTTATTACCATCTCTGTCATAAACAGGGACTTGATCCAGCGGATACGCTCGATTGTCTGCAAAAAAAGGAGACTTGAACGGGTTGGGGTTCTCTTCTTCTAACCAGTTTGAATCAATATTGTTACCCTCATACCCGGTCGGACCAAACATCAAGTAAGGTGTACTGTAGTGAACAACGTTTTTTTCTTCTTCTTTTTTGTAATTTGAATATCCAAACCCAAAAAAGCCATAGGAGTAGCCCTGTGAAAACGTGTTTTTATCAAACGTTGAGTTCCACGCCTGACCAAGGGATATGCCCATTCTCGGATATACTTCGTTATACGAACCATAATAATACCAGCCCTGATCGGAACCGCCAAGGGTCTCTCCTTCGGGAATATTATATACTTTTTTTGCTTCTTCTGGTGCTGTCCAGTTGTTCCAGCAAGTACCTAAATAGTGATCAAACGTATCGGTTATCGTCATTTTATACGATACGGCAAAATAGGGAGACTGTTCCGTCGCTCTCCAATAATCAACATCACCATTGCCGTCGGGATAATCATCCGCATTGAGCATTATAGGGACGGGCGAGTTTACACCACGAACGGGATAGGGATGGGCATCATCATATGTTTCGTACTCGTGTTTGGCAAGATAGGAATATGCTTTATGATACGAGATCTTCGGAGCTTCATCCTGGTCTGTGTGGAAGCTCTTGTCGGTCCAAGTCTCATCGGACAAAACAGCAAAAACCGAGGCAGGGACAAAGGACACGAGTGTGAGGAGCGCGAGTGCTAATGATATTATTCTTTTCAAACTAAAGTCAATCCCTTCTAATTATATTTGAGTATACAAAGCATTCATCGCAAACTTGTAAGTCAACCCAAATTGGGGTGAATATTTAT
>CAZBYU010000079.1:0-6486 GCA_964496235.1 uncultured Oscillospiraceae bacterium
TCCCAATAGTGCTTCACGGCTCGTCCTCCGTTCCCCAGGAGTTCGTCAAGGTCATCAACGAGAACGGCGGCAACATGCCCGGCGCGATTGGCATTCCCGAGGAGCAGCTTCGCAAGGCCGCTTCCATGGCAGTATGCAAAATCAATATCGACTCCGACCTGCGTCTCGCAATGACAGCAAGCATCCGTAAATACTTCAATGAGCATCCCGATCACTTCGACCCGCGCCAGTATCTCACCCCCGCCCGCGCCGCCATCAAGGATATGGTCAAGCACAAGATCATCGACGTTCTCGGTTGCGACGGCAAAGCCTGATAAGGGCATAAAAACACAATAATCACAACAAGCAGGAGGTGGCAATATATGAAATCCGCGAATGACCCGGCACAGCATGCCGGACGCGGCAGGGGAATGGGTTCTTATGACACTGTCCTGATAATAAGGCTTATTATAGCCTCGGTCATATTTGCCGTTTCTCTTATCATCGGCACTCTGCCGGAGTTTATCCGCCTTATCCTGCTTATTACATCTGCCAGCATCGCGGGCTATGACGTAGTCCGCGATGCCATAGGAGACATAGCGGAGAGGGAATTTTTCTCTACTCCGCTTGTTGTTTCCTTTTCGGCTGTTGTGTCTTACATCATTGACTATGCCGCCGAAGGTGCGGCAATGGTGATTCTCTATCAGATAGGGCTTATTCTCATCTCATACGCCGAAGAGAGGACACGTCGTTCCGCACTGGAGCTTTTGGAGTATCACGATGAGACTGTCAGAAGCCACATGACAGAGCTGATTTTCCACGAAGATGCCGGCACGATGAACATTCAAAGCGTAATGGGCGAAAGCGCGGGCAAAATGCTCAAATACGCCGTAATTGTGTCTCTCGTGTATGCCGTCGCGCTTCCTATAATCACAAATTACAGCGTCAGAACCTCTGTTCACCGCGCGATTACCATTCTTCTTGTCGCAACGCCTATGTCAGTCATCGTGTCAATGCCGCTCGCAGGTATCATCGGTATGTGCCTGAGTGCAAGGCACGGCGTGTTTTTTGAAAATTCGGCACAGATGGAAACTGTGAGCGATGCCGACATTGCCGTTTTCGACAACACCGGTGTTTTCACCGAGGAATGTCCGCGTGTTGTGGGTATAAGCTCCGATTTAATCGACAAAAAGACATTTTTGACCTTTGCCGCACACGCTCTTTATTATTCGGATCAGCCCGTTGCAAGAGCCGTTGCTGCTCTTTATTCCGACGAACACCGCCTTGAGCTTATATCAAACTTTGTCGATATACCCGGATACGGTGTTGAGGTAGATATTGGAAACGCACATGTTGTGCTTGCCACGAGAGAGCTTTTTGTCGGCAGGGGAGTAAAGCTTCCGTCGGATAAGGAAGGGGAAGCACAAACCTTCTTCATGACCGTTGCCGACAGATATGTAGGTAAGCTTCAAATAGTATCAGAGCTTCACGAAAACGCGGCAGAGCTTGCAGCGGGGCTTAAAGACGCGGGTGTGAATCGTTGTGTGCTTTTGACCGAGGACAGCAACACAGAAAGCCGCCGTATTGCCGAGATAATGGATTTCAGCGAGTTTTACGGCGAATGCGACCTCGAAAAGAAGCTTCGTATAGTTCAAGAGCTGAAAACCGGTGCAAAGGGTTCGGTTGTGTTTGTCTACGCTTCGGGCGTTGAAGCTCATACTGCGGCTGACATTGATATCAGAATCAATCGAAGAGGCAAGTTTGCGGACGTTCTCGTTGCCCCGGATTATACGGCGAATTTACCGTTTGCCGTGCAGGTTTGCAAGAGAGTTCGTGAGATTGCAATTGAAAACGCCGTTTTCGCATATGTCGTTAAAATGATACTGGTGTTTTTAAGCATCATCGGCTTTTGCAATGTATGGTTTGCGATATTCATTGATACAGTTGCCGCAATTCTTACCATACTAAACACTATACGCGTAACACAAGAATCTCTCATCAGCGTGTTCTTATACAAAACAGGTCAACGCTGATCAATAAACACTTCTCATATATAAAAATGTTGCAGATGACATAATCGGCTCATGCTTGCAATAGCACCGAAGTCCGAATTCATCTGCAGCATTTTTCTTTTGCACGATGTCAAGCAAAGCATATAAAACGTAATAATTACGTCAACCGCCTTAAAGTAATTGAAATGTAAAACATGCAGGGAAGTGATGAGGAAATGCTCACATTGCTCGGGATATATACACATGGCTCACTCCGCTCAGTTAGTATAAGCTCATCGCAACTTGGATTAATGAATATATACAACTTCGCATAATATCAATTTAACGAAGTTACTCTTGACTTTTTATAGTGGTTGACATATAATTATTGTGGTTATGTAACCCGATATAGCCTTCATTTGGTCATATGAATGTTTTTCGCCGGAAGTATTAATAATACGTACTTCACAGAAATATAATCATCAGAGGTCCAATACCATGAATCTTGATGCAATCAACGACGCGCCCGACATACTCATGGAGTTTCTAGAATACCACTCAACCGTCCGCGGTCACTCTGACAAAACCGTTTTCGCTTATTATACGGATTTGAAGATACTATTCCGATACTTAAAGCGTCGCCGTCGCCTTGTCGCGTCCGATGTGCCTTTTAATGAAATAGATATCACCGACATTGATTTGGATTTCATAAAAGCTATTAAAATTGAGGAGCTTTACAGATACCAAAGCTTTTCGCCGGAGTCCGACAATTCCCTCTCTCCTGCCAGCCGTTGCAGACGAACCTCGTCTGTCAAATCCTTTTTCAACTATCTCACTGTGAAACGCCACTTGTTGGAAAAAGATGTTTGCCAAGAGCTGGATATGCCCAAACGGCAGTCTTCATTACCGAAATACCTTGAAGAATCCGAATGTGACCGCTTGCTAAGTGCATGTGAGGGGAAGTTTGAATACCGCGATTACGCTATATTAATGTTGTTTCTTTCGTGCGGTTTGCGTGTATCTGAGCTTGTATCACTTAATCTCACCGATGTATACGAGGATCATGTACGCGTCCTCGGCAAAGGCAACAAAGAGCGCGTTGTATTCTTTGCCGACGGTTGCCGCGAGGCGTTGGACGATTATCTTGCTGTTAGAGATAACGGAAAAATACGAGACGAGGATAAAAACGCCCTATTCATCAGCAGTGTCAACCGACGTATTACCTCACGCGGTGTGGAACAAATGGTTGAAAAGAAGCTCTTGATGGCAGGACTAGATGCCTCTCGTTATTCCCCGCATAAGCTTCGCCACACAGCGGCGACTCTAATGCTCAAAAACGGCGTGGACACACGCGCATTACAAGAGGTTCTCGGGCATAGCAACCTTAACACCACCCAAATCTACACTCACTTGGACAATACCCAGCTCCATGAAGCCGCCATGGCAAACCCCATCGGACGAAAAAAGAAAGACGATATACAATAAACTATAATCACGGTCACAGACTTTGTATGATTGACAATATCTGCGACCGTGATTCACTTCTCTGTCAGAGTTATCACGCTTCCAATATCAAATATTGGTTCTGATGTGAGATATACCGGTGTGATATTACGTGCTGACAGAAAATCAAGAACGTGTTGTTTGTCCGGGTGTGAGTCAAGGATTCCGGTGAACGCAAGTTCACCGGAATTTAATTTGAAACCAGCACCGCCTATAAAACCGTGCGAAAAACCGTCAAGCGATACATATCCTGTCGTGATTTCAAGTACATCAAGACCTGCCGCCATTGCACCTTTGGCAATTCCTCTATCCTCTGTTATCAGAGAACGTTCGTTCACTACCAGCGCAGAGCATTTAGCATAGCCTTGCTTGCACGGTATTGAGCGATATTTTTTGCTGATTGTTAAAAAATCAACAGCGGGTTTATAAGATACCTTGGGATTATATATTATCGAGTTTCCGATAACGGCTATATTTAGCGCGGCATCATGAGGGTATTGCGGTGTTTGCCTGATATCCGCAAGAACCGCCTCAGCTCCGAGGTCTTCAAGACAAATAACAAAATCATCGTTTTGCAAGAACGGTGCTAGGTATATCCTCTTCCCTCCAGCGTGAAAAATCGTTAGATCCACATGGGAAGCCAAACGTGGGTCAACCAGCGGATTAGATGGGATAAAAATCGGCAAAATACCGCGTTTTTTTAGTGGGATTTCAAGTTTGTCTGCATATTTTTCACCGATTAAGACAACATCGGCACGCTTCGGCAGATTCGGTGTGATGACAAATTCAGCCATTTCTACCTAATGTGGCGCGTATCGCCTCTCGCACAGTATTGACGGCAATCAATGTCATGCCGTCAAAGCTTTTTATCTCGTCACGGACATGTGCGGGTATAATACATCTCTTAAAACCAAGACGATATATCTCCGTCAAGCGTTGATTAAGTGCGCTAACTGAACGTATTTCACCGGACAACCCAACCTCACCGATTGCGGCAAGGTCAGAGCCGAGAGGTCTGTCAAGATAGCTGGAGGCAATTGCAAGAATCGTGGCCAGATCCGCCGCCGGTTCATCGAGAAATAAACCGCCGATGACATTTATATACGAATCGCAATTTGAAACCGGCAAACCGCCGCGCTTTTCAAGCACGGCCAGTAGCATCGCCGCGCGGTTATAGTCAATGCCGTTACTGCGCCGTGCGGAATTATAGCCTGATGGGCATAAAAGAGCCTGAACCTCTGCCAATATCGGTCGTGTTCCCTCGACGACACAGGCAACACATGTACCGGGACTATTCTCGGGACGCCCGGACAGAAGCATTTCGGAGGGATTCTCCACGCATCGAAGACCGTTATCCACCATTTCAAACACGCCGATCTCGTTAGTTGAGCCGAAACGGTTTTTTGCCGCGCGTAAAATCCGAAAGCTTGTGCTACGCTCTCCCTCAAAATAGAGTACACAATCCACCATATGCTCGAGTACCTTGGGTCCTGCGATACTGCCTTCTTTGTTTATATGCCCGACGACAAACATCGTCAAGCCTTTTTCCTTCGTCATGCGCATCAGACGCATCGTGCATTCGCGCACCTGCGTTATGCTTCCCGGCGCGGACGCAACGTCGGCATCGGAGACAGTCTGAATGGAGTCGATAATAACGACATCGGGCTTTATCTCGTCAATTGCGGTGACAATGCTGTCAATATCGGTTTCGGCAAGCACGTAAATCTCTCCGCCATCAACACCAAGGCGAACTGCACGTAGTTTAAGCTGACGTTCGCTCTCCTCACCAGTGATATACAGTATTCGCCGCTCACCCAACCTACCGCACATTTGCAGGAGCAATGTTGATTTACCTATTCCGGGTGCGCCGCCGACAAGCACAAGTGCGCCTTGAACCGCGCCGCCGCCCAAAACTCGATCCAGCTCCGATATGCCGGTGGAAAAGCGAATCTCGCTTGCAGTGTCAAGCTCGGATATCTTCTTTGCCGCAGGCGCGATTCTCGCCGCTCGCACCCCGCCCTTGCCGCGAGATGAACCTGCGTCGAGCTTAATTTCGGCAAGCGTGTTCCACGCCCCGCAGTGCGGGCATTTGCCCGCCCAGTTCGGCGTTTCTCCGCCGCATTCGGAGCAACAATAAACTGTCTTTTGTTTAGCCGCCATAATCTTTCTCCCTGTACTAGGTGTATTGTGATGTGTTTACAAATTGAATATATGATGCCATCAAAACCGCAGAAAGCGCAGTTTGGTATCTGCTGTCCGTCAGCTTGGTTATGTCCGCATGATTTGAAACGAACCCACATTCGACCAAAACCGCCGGACATTCCACATTTGAAAGAATGTAAAGCTTATTCTTATCCGGCTCTGCCACACGTCGGTTTTCCGGTTCGAGTTTAGAAACAATGTTCCCATGCAAAAGTCTGCCGAAGCTCTCGCTGTTCCCATTTGACGAATACAGCACCTGTGCGCCGCTCGGTTGCGCGGTGGGATAGCAATTCTGATGTATGCTCAAAAGCACGGGATTTGCTGTTGAGTTTACGATGTCCGCGCGATAAACGAGTTCATCATGCTCACTGTAGGTAAGTGCATTTGACCCACGACTGTCGTCAATGCGGGTCATGACTGTGCTTTTACCGCAAAAATCCGACACTGCTTTTAATCTCAACGCTATTGCGAGGTTGATGTCACTTTCGCGTGAGCCGTCCGCCCCGATTGCGCCGCCGTCAATTCCGCCATGACCGGCATCTATGACCAAAGTGTTCTCGTTCTGCGTTGCGGAAGCGTCCACAGCCTTTGAAAAATCAAGGTTTGCGGCAAATGCCGATAGTGCGGTGAACACCCCCAACACAGCCGCCAGTGCGATTATTTGTCTCTTTCTGATGACCAAAAACGAATTTGACATTCTTCACTCACCCCACCGGTAGTAATGCGAGGCTATGGCTTATTATATATGCTCTTTCGGCTTTAGTCAAATACAACGCCGTCAAAGCAATATACATATAAGCCCTCCGCTTCC
>CAZBYU010000080.1:0-6483 GCA_964496235.1 uncultured Oscillospiraceae bacterium
CATGTCTCTGCCAACCGTGCCGAGAGGGTACATCCAAAGGTTTTTCTTTTGGATTCTAAGCTCATCGTCCATGTGCGTTTCGTCCTTTCGTTTTCTTTCGCTGTAAGTAAAAGTATTATAACATCATTCGCCTGTATCTGCCACTGTATTTTTGCCATTTGCCTTATTTTTCTCAAAATAAGCCCGCGTCATCGTAGTCACAGCTCCACTTAACAGCATAATAGCCGAGAGATTCGGCACTGCCATAAGTGCGTTGAGGGTGTCTGAAACGCTCCACATCATTGTCCCTGTGCCAACCGCACCTGCAAAGCACACAGCCGTAAAAATCACCTTGTAGATATGCACGGCTATCCGGCTATCTCGTGTCAAATATGCCACACAACACTCTCCGTAATAGCTCCAGCACACCATGCTTGAAACAGCAAACAGTATCACACTCAGTTTTATGAGAATACCTCCGTATCCGTTGTGGAGTATCGCGTCAAATGCCGCGGCGGTTGCCGCTGTTCCGGACTCGTACCGTGCCGTATTATCGGCTTCGCATATTCCGGATAAAAGCAGAGCAAACGCCGTTACGGAGCAAATGACCATCGTATCGACAAAAACCTCTAATATCCCCCACATTGCCTGTTCGCATGGCTCGTCTGTCTCCGCTGTGGCATGTGCCATCGGGGCTGAGCCGAGTCCCGCTTCGTTTGAGAACACTCCCCTCGATACACCGAGCCTTATCGCGTTTATAATTCCGCCTCCCATTGCGCGAGGAGAAAACGCCTCCGTGAATATCTCGGCAAGCATTGCGGGAACTCCCTGTACACGAACAATTATTATATACACCCCCATGAGGAGGTATAGTACAGACATTGTCGGTACTAGAACACCGGTCACCGCGCCTACACGCTTTATTCCGCCGATTATAGTTATTCCAACGACTAATGCAAGACAAAGCCCGGTTATTTCCCTCGGCGCACCTAAAAGCTCCTGTGCCGCACCAGCGATTTCAGTACCCTGTGCCACGTTGCCTATACCAAAGCTCGCTCCACACCCGAAAAGAGCGAACGCGACGGCAAGCGGACGCATTCTGCGCCCAAGCCCATATTCTATGTAGTACATCGCCCCACCATGGTAGCCTCCGTCCGACAATCTGTGCCGATAGCGCATTGCAAGAAGTATTTCCGCATATTTCGTACACATGCCGAGGAATGCTGATATCCACATCCAAAACACAGTTCCCGCGCCGCCATACAGCACCGCAAGTGCAACTCCCGCAATATTTCCCGTGCCAACCGTTCCCGCGAGTGCCGAGGTCATTGCCTGAAAAGGGGTTAGTGCCGCATTGTTTTTATTTTCCCTATGCATTAGTAGAGTTCTGATTGTCTTATTGTATATTGTGCGTGTTTTAAGCTGAACAAACCCGGTTTTAATACTCAGATATATCCCGACGAACATGAACAAAACCAGCATTGCCGGACCCCACATAAAAGCGTTTACAGCCGCATTTATCCTTTCCAGTTTAGCCATAGACCTACCCCCAAAATAAGCCGCGAGCCGAGGCATACTTTCTACCTCGGCTCGCCCTACATAAGAGCATATGCTCAAGCGCACTATTTTATATACACAATGTTGCAGAGCAATCCATTGCTGTATGCGCGTGTATACGCGTCATACTCGCATCGGCTGATATAATATTTGCGTCCCCATGATGAGACTGTCAAATAATCATCGTCAATCGCCGTGACAGTCATGTAATGCGCTTTTACCGCACCTATGCGTTTATAGTTTCCATCGGGCAGACGCGTATAAAGCCCTAAGCGATTATCTTGCCAAAAACGCGGCATGTTAGGTCCTACGGCGATAATAACCGGGATATCGTCGTCCAGCATAGACTCTATACTCTGCCAAAGCTCACGATACCGCACTCCCCATTGCGCTCGTAGCGACCATGAATGGGTCATAAAGTACAGGTTCATGCCACATACAAGTCCCAAACCGTTTATTCCGAACGGCGGCGTGAGAGGGAAGTAGCGTCTGCTCAAGGCGCGTAGAACACTGTTATACTCATTAAGCGGCACACCGAGTACACGCCCTAACCCATCAAACATATCGCAGTGACAGCCGACACGGAAGCGATGAGCATATATGAACAGATCCGCCGCCGCAACCACGCCGCAACCGCATTTTTTTATTACTGCGCTGTCGGACAAAAGCTGGCTTCCACCGTAAGTAAGCAAGCCATTGTTGTCCACAGCGCACACCGCGTGACGTAATCTATGCTCTGCCATTCTCTCACCGTCCTACTGCCTATGATTTGTACTAATATGACCATATTCTACGCTCGCATAAAGTAAAATGCAAGATTCATTTGACTAAAAGCGTTTACACGCATATAATGAACAATATAAAGAAACCGCTAAGAAAGAGGCTGGATATATGACAGATATACTGGATTTTCTGCGTTCGGAAGGCATTGATGAAACGACTGTTAAACGCATAGAGGCATTTAGAGGCAATTACGGTGTTGACGCGGCACAGACATACCGCGTTCCGCGCCCGAAATACATGTACTACGGCGTAGAGGTTTGGCGCAGGGCGATTGCGGCAGTCCTCGCAGGGGAAAACCTGTTGCTTGTCGGACCTAAAGCCACGGGAAAAAACGTTCTCGCGGAGAATCTTTCGGCAGTATTCGGACGCCCACAGTGGGATATATCTTTCTATCTAAACACCGACGCGTCCTCTCTGATCGGAGCCGACACCTTCAAAAACGGTGAGGTCAGCCTGCGTAGAGGACCCATATATCAGTGTGCTGTTGAAGGCGGCTTCGGTGTCCTTGACGAGATAAACATGGCAAAAAACGAATCACTTTCCGTTCTTCACGCAACGCTCGATTTTCGCCGTATAATTGATGTTCCGGGATATGAGCGCATTACACTTGCCCCGGCTACTCGCTTTATCGCCACCATGAACTACGGTTATGCCGGAACAAGAGAGGTAAACGAGGCTCTTGCATCGCGCTTCATGGTAATCAACATGCCCATTATCGCGCCGGAAAACCTTGAAAAGCTCATGCTTTCCCAGTTCCCGACGCTGAAAGGGGAGTACGCCCATCAGCTCGCAGAGCTTTTTGATGAGCTTCGTGTAAAGTGCGGTAGCTCTGAAATATCCACAAAAGCACTTGATCTTCGCGGTATACTGGCGGCACTGTCGCTTACGCGTGAGGGCTTGACGCTTGATGAGGCATTGGAGCTTGGTATTGTAAATAAGAGCTTTGATGACTTTGAACGCGAGCTTGTCAACGATGTTATTGCCACTCGCATTCCCACGGGGCTTGATGCTGCCGCACTGTTTGCCGATTAAACCATGGTCACTATATCCGAGCTTCAAAAGAAGCGCGCCTTGAATATTATATGGAACTGCGCCGGATGCTATGATTTTCAGCCGGATTTCAAAGCCTATGACAGTGACGGACGCGCAGACCTTTATTGGAACTGCATTATCGGCGCGGCACGCAGACACTATGACTATTCGCAGTTTATCCCGCTCTTTCAAGCCTTTGAGCAATATGAGGATGCGGACGAATACGAGGCTCTATTTTGGCTGGGGCTTGAAAACGCGGTTTTTCAAAAGGAGCTGACGGCTCGCCCCGCACTCCTTCCCTTACGGGATAGGTACGCCCACGCAACGGTTAAATCCCTTGCCGGAGTTGATGATTATCGGCTATATGACGCGCTTGCATATGCACATTTTGCTCGCACCATAGGCGAAAAAGCGACCTTGAACGTATACGACGAAAAGCTGTTGACAGAGCTTGAATTTACCCCCGAAATGACGACGGAGGAGATAGTCACTCGTACCGAAGATCTTTTTATGCGGTGGTTTCAAATAAACACCCAACTGCGGAAAAAGGAAAAACGCCGCATGTTAAGCACCTTGCCCAATAAACGCGGCAAGAAACGGAATGACGGAGCTGTTCGCAAATTTGCACTGGGCTTTGCCGAACACCCTGAAAACGCATATGGCGGAAGCACGGCAGGGCAGGGGAATAAGGAGCTTAATACAAAGCTTACCGAATCCGAGTTAAGAGCGTTCATGGAGGCAAAATACGGCAAGAGCGCGTTTACAAAACAGCAGACGCAAGAGCTGGAGAAAGCCCTGTGTACCGGAAACCACGCAATGTGCCATATGCTCTTCACTCGCGGCGAGCGCGTGGAGGTTGGACAGATTCAAAACGGCTTTGAAGTGCTTTCGCGTCAGCGGGAGGCGGCACAGATAGAGAAAAACCGTAGTGATTACCTTAAAAACGCCGTCGGCAATCATATCACTGTCGCAAAGCTCACCACCAAAATACAAAATTCCGTCCTTTTGCATTTACAGCCCGCACCAGTCAAGGCAAACTCCGGGCGTTTGAACGGTTTTTGGGCTTGGCGAGCCGCAATCCTAAGCGAGGATAGGGTCTTTCTGAAAAACGAGCAAGACGATATGGGTGCGCTATCTGTCGACATTCTGCTTGATGCATCCACCTCACAGAAAAACCGTCAGGAAACAGTAAGCGCACAGGGGTATATGATTGCCGAAAGCCTTACACACTGTGGTATACCCTGTCGCGTAATGTCATTTTGCTCTATGACGGGCTATACCGTGCTTCGTATTTTCCGAGATTACGACAACTCCGGAGATAACAAGAACATATTCGAGTACGTTTCAAACGGCTGTAACCGCGATGGCTTGGCAATCGCGGCGGCACACAGACTGATGAACGAAACTCACTATGAACATAAGCTTCTAATCATTCTTTCAGACGTCAAGCCGAACGACGTTGTAAAAATACCGTCTAGATTAGGCGGAGAGATGACCGCCTATGAAGCCGACGCAGGAATAACCGACTGTGCCTTGGAGGTTCGACGTGCAAAGGCAGACGGGATAAGTGTGGTATGCGTGTTCACCGGGGAAGATGAAGATATCCCTGCGGCAAAGCTTGTCTATGGTCGTGATTTCGCGCGAATACAGTCTCTTGACATGCTAGCCGACACCGTCGGCAAGCTGATACAAAATCAGATCAAAAACCTTTGATTTGATAGCTGTGTTATAATCCGAGTATATGCAAAAAGGCTACTGCAAAAGGAAATTTGCAGTAGCCTTTTATAAGCTTATATGTGGGTTGTGCTATATTTCTTTACTTTGCCAGAACCTTTTTCAGACGTGCGTATCTGGGCAGAGAGTTTTCGAGAGGAAGGACAGGCTCACCCTGAATGAGGGGGAGGACATAGTCGATAAACTCATGCTTAAGACCGTTCTTCTCGTCATTTATCCATTCGACGGGAACTTTCTTTTCGTAGTTTGCAACGCCGGAGAGAGGAGCAAGCTTGTAAACGCACTTATATTCGCCGTCGGTCATGTCGCGCTCGAAAGCGACCATCTGACCGGTCACACCGGAAACAGCGGCTTCAACAGCGGTCTTGCCGGCGGTAAACGCCTCGTTGACATCGGTGAGAGACGCAAGATGTGCGCCGCAACGCTGCAGAAGGCTCAGCTCAATGCCGCGAACCTTTGCACCTGTGTGCGCCTTGAGCTTCTCAGCCAGCATAACGGCGAGACCACCGAGCTGAGCGTGACCGAAGCCGTCGGTCGCGGAGGTCTTCGCCTCGGAGACGAAGCTACCGTCTGCATAGTGAATGCCCTCAGAAACGGCAATAAGAACCTTACCGTTCTTTTTGTATATGGCATCAACATCGGCAATGAACTTATCCATGTCGAAATCGCACTCAGGCAGGTAGATAAGGTCGGGGCCGGAGCCGAATTCGCTTGCCAGCGCGGCACTTGCCGCAAGCCAGCCGGCGTGACGACCCATTATCTCCACGACGGTGATCATGGGGCTGTCATAAACACGGGCGTCCTTATTAATCTCCATGCAGGAGGTGGCGATATACTTTGCAGCACTTGCAAAGCCGGGGCAGTGGTCAGTTCCGAAAAGGTCATTGTCTATGGTCTTGGGAACGCCCATCACTCGGCACTCGTAGCCGACGGATTCCATATAGCGGCTTATCTTGTTGCAGGTATCCATAGAGTCGTTGCCACCGTTATAGAAGAAGTAACGCACATCGTACTTCTTGAATATTTCGAGAATGCGCTTATAGTCGGTGTCATCTTTCTCGGGGTCGGCTATCTTATAGCGGCACGAACCGAGTTCGGAAGACGGAGTGTGCAACAGCAGCTCCAGCTCTTTGGGGTCTTCCTCGTCCATAATGTACAGCTTATCATCGAGAACGCCCTTTATTCCGTGTGCCGCACCATAGACCTTGGTTATCTCCTCCGCATCGAGTGCGGCGCGGATAACGCCGTACGCACTAGCGTTTATAACCGCAGTGGGACCGCCGGATTGACCGAATATACAAGCTCCGACAAGCTTTTTGCTCATTGTTTCTTTCCTCCGTTTTGACTTAAAATTTTTGTTCTTTTGTTTAATGTGCGTATTGATTATATCCGTTATTG
>CAZBYU010000081.1:0-6416 GCA_964496235.1 uncultured Oscillospiraceae bacterium
TCCCAATGTAAACACCCTCATCATCGAGGACGCGGACAGGCTCGGCTTGGCGCAGTTGCACCAGATACGTGGTCGAGTCGGACGCTCGACCCGCCGCGCCTCGGCATATCTCACGTTCCGTCGCGACAAGGTACTCAACGAGGATGCGGAAAAACGCCTCAACGCAATACGTGACTTTGCCCAATTCGGCTCGGGTTATAAGATCGCCATGCGTGACCTTGAAATACGCGGCGCGGGTAATCTCCTCGGCGCGGAGCAGTCGGGGCATATGATAGACGTGGGCTACGACATGTATATGAAGCTGTTGAGCGAGGCGGTGCTGGAGGCTCGCGGAATAGAGTTGCCGCAAAGGGCGGAATGCTCGGCGGATCTTGCCGTGGCGGCGAATATCCCGGAGCGGTATATCACCTCAAGCGAACAGCGCATGGACATCTACCGCCGTATCGCGCTCATACGCACCGAGGATGAGGCGGACGACCTCATAGATGAGCTTATCGACCGCTTCGGCGACCCGCCGCCGGGCGTGAACGCGCTTGTGCATGTCGCGCTACTCCGCGGCGAAGCCGGACGCGCCGGAATAACGGACATCTCGCAAAAGGCGGGGGCGTTGCGCTTCACGGTGCGCGATTTCGACATGGAAAAGGTGTCGGCATTGTACGCACGTGAGGAATACAACAAGCGACTGCGTGTCGAGGCGGGAACAAAGCCCTGCCTTGCCGTAAAGATAACGGACAAACGCCGAGTGATCGACGAGGCGAGACGCTTTGTCGCGGATTGGAGCGATTTAAGTGAGAGCGGCGAAAAAAGTGATGAACAGGGCGTAAAATAATATCCGCGTCGCTTGTGAAAAGCACCGGGAGATGTTATATTCTGAAAAGCGGAAAAAAGGCACGAAAGGAAATTATAATATGAAGAAGACTATTGCACTGCTTATCGCGGTGTGCATGGCACTGACGATGCTTGTCGGTTGCGACAAAACCGAGGGCGAAGCCGCCCAAGTGACGGACGAGACCGCCGAGGTTGCAGATACGGAAGCCACCGCCGAAGAGCCGGAAGCGTCGAGCGAGCCGGTGGAGTATAAAATGGTGGACTTCGCCGCGCTGTATGAAAGCCGCGATGCCGACGAGGTCATTGCCACGCTCAACGGTCGGGATATAACCTGGCAGGAATTTTATTACTGGCTTTACATGCAGGCAAGCCAAATGCAGACGTATTTTCTGCAAATGTCCTCATATTACGGCATACAGTACGCATGGACGGACGAGCTGGACGACGGCTCGGGTGATAATTACTCCGACCTTGCGGTGGACAATGCCGGGTTCATGCTCTGCCAGCTTTACGGCATTGAGGGCTACGCCGAGAAGAACAAGATAAGCCTGACGGCTGAGGACGAGGCGGACATCGCCGCGACGCTCGAAAGCGATATTGTCTCCATCTGCGGCGAGGGCGCGACCGAGGACGACTTCAACCAAAAGCTCACCGCCACCTACCTTGACCGCGAGCTTTATGACCGCCTCAACCGTGTCGACAAGATATACAACAACGGTCTTATCGCCAAGTACGGCGAGGGCGGGGAAAAGGTGAGCGACAGCGAGGCGGTAAAGTATCTCGAGGATAACGGCTACCTCTCCGCAAGCCATATTCTCCTCATGACCACGAACCCCACCACCGGAGAGACGCTTTCCGAGGAGGAGATCGCCGAGAAGAAGGCACAGGCGGAGAAGATCGCCGAGGAGCTTGGTGAGATAGACGATGACGAAAAGCTTCTTGCACGTTTTGCCGAGCTGAAGGACGAGTTTGACGAGGACACGGGCAAGACCTATTACCCCGACGGCTATGTCTTCACCGAGGGTACAATGGTGACGGAGTTTGAGGACGCGGTAAAGTCTCTGAAGGACGGCGAGGTCTCCGGTGTTGTGGAGTCACTCTACGGCTACCACGTCATACTGCGCCTTGCACATGACGCAGACCGCACCGTCAGCTATTCCTCCGACGGTAGTGAGAGCTATTCCGCGCGTTATATGTGTGCCAGTCAGAAATACGCCGACGATGTTGAGAAGTTCGTCAGCACCTTGAAGCTCAACTATGTCGAAGGCTTCAACGTGGACATCTCCGCATTTGAAAAGATCGTAACAGGCTGATATTAGGACAAAACACCCGCTCCGGTATTGACCGATGCACGGAGCGGGCGGTATGATATGTATACAAAAAGGTGCTGTCGATAGACGGTCAGACTCGAAAAGAGTTGTTTGAAGTAATCGCCGAACTTTGCAAGAGGACGGCGATAACTTCTTTATGTTTATAAGGTGTACGAACAGAAAAAAGGTTGCGGCACGTGTGTGCTACAACCTTTTTCTTATTCTACCTACTATATATATAATAGGAAGAGCGATAAACGCGACGACGGCATTGGTAAGGGGAATGATAACGCGCGACCAGCGTTCAAGCTCGCTGTTATCCGGTGCAAGGACAAGAGCAAGCGCAGTGGCGGCAAAGGAAACGAACCATATCAGCCATCGACCCTCTCTCAAAGAAAAAAGAGATTGACCGTGATAGGGGGTAAACCGACCCATTGCGAGACGGAGCGAATGCTGTGCCGCGATAAAGCACACCGACACCGCCGCAAAATCCGTAAACACCCACAGGGAGACCACGAACGCCTCCACCCGCTCGAGCGTATTGAAGAAGCTGAGATTCTTGACGAGCGAGAAGAACGGATGTGACAGCCGCGCGGCAAGCTCCGCGCCGAACACGCCCACTATTGCCGCCATCAATGCCGCGCACAGCCCTGCCGCACCCAACGCCCACATCGCACCCGCGCCGCGCTCACCCGGGCGCATAACGCAAAGCGGCGCGAGAAAGCACGCCGAATACAGCGGCACGGAAGCCACGTCTATCACCGCCGCGCCGCCTGCCAGTGTACCCGGCAGGTCGAAAAGCGTGACCGGCAGTAGGTTGTCACCATGCACGGAAAAAAGCGCGAAGAGAAGCACTGCACCCAGCACGGCCAGTACTGCCGCGAGGAAAATGTTTGCCGCGCGTACCAGAGTGCGCGGCGCGTCGAGTGCGGCGAGGAGCGACATTGCCCCCAGTGTCAGGATGAAAAGCCCCGTGCCGCTCTCGGGGTACATGGTGGAGATGATCCTCTCTGCCCCGGCGCGGAGAGTGAACGCACCGTAGAGCGTGAACCAGCAGGCAAAGCCGAAAAGCGCGGTACGACCAGCTCTCGCGCCGAGTGCGCGTAAGATAAGCTCCGGGGCGCATTCGCCCTCGTTGCGGTGTGATATGAACGCGGCGATAAACGCCGCGTACAGCACCATGAACGGCGCGGCGGCAATAGGGGAGAGCCACGCGGCGTGACCCGCCACGCGCGAGGAAAACCCGGGAACGAGCCGAAGAGCCGGGGAGAGGTAAAACACGGTGCAGAGTGCGAAAATCTGACGACGTGAAAAGCAGTAATCCTTTTTCATATCCTTGTCACCTCTGCCGAACGGTTTGGCGCGTATCGTTCGAGTGTATTATCTGCCCGTTGACGCTCACGCGAAGCTCCAAGCCGGGCAGGTGCGAGGCAAAGTCGCGCTCTCCCACCGTCCACGCAGGCGGTGCAGCTCGTTCTACCGCCGCGCCGAGTCCGACAAAGTCAGCCTCCAGGCTCCCGGCGAGGCGCATGATGCGGTTGATCTTCTCCGAGACATAGCTTTCAAGCCTTGCGGTAAGACGGTCGATATACGCCGGGTCGGCAAAGTCCGCCGTGCCGTCCGCTTCAAGCACAGTGGCGTTTACCCGCGCGGTCAGCTCCACGCGGCTGAGTGCGCCGTCGCTTGAAAAGCGGGGGAGAATGTCACAGCTGCCGTCGTTTATCTCCAACGTCACTGCCGCGCCGTTGTCATCTGTGAGCGTCACATCGCTTTGACCGACGGAATTTTTCAAAAAGCTCAAGCCCAGTGCGTCCTCGGCGGAGATGTACGCACACAGCTTCATGTCACGCAACACGGCATAGCCCGCCGCGGCGGCGGTAATATGCCTCGCTTCGTTTGTAAGCGCGTCTTTGTCTTTATCGCCGTTGTTGTCGGTTTGTGTGTCGGCGGCGTTGCCTTCTCCGGTCGTGTCCGTGTCGCCGGGATCTGCGGCGGCATCACCCTCGTCATTGCGAGGCGTATATTCACCGCTCGGCGCAAGCTCCAGCGCGCAGACGAGTGCGCTACCGTGGCGGAGTGTGTCGCGCGTGATATCCGCGACGGTGTATACACTGCCGGGGGAGCGGGTTTCGCTGTATTCACGCACACCGCGCAACACCTCGCTTATCCCCGCGCTTTCATCACCCACTCGCAACACGCTCTCCTCAGCGGACGCACCCCTTATTATACATATAGGCATATCGATTCTGAGTCTGGGCGACTGCGTGATGTAATCGACGCAGTCGGCGATGCCGCCCTTGGCGTAATCCTCGCCGAGGACGACGCTGTCGGCATGAGAGATAAAAAGAGTCTCCTCAAAGGATACGTTTCGCGCTCGCTCCGCCGCCGAGGCCACGGTTGCGCCTGTCACGCTCATACGTACGGGTGAGGCGGTTTTGCCGCTTGCGGCGGTTGATGAGAGAGACAGCACCACGCCGCCGCCCTCGGCACTGTCGACACCGAGGGTTTGCAGAACTAGAAGCTGCTCCATCTCGCGGTAGTTTGAATAGACACTGCCGCAGGCGGAGAGATTCGCCGCCGCCGCGACAGCGGTAATGAGACAAACAAGCTTTTTCATCGTTGCCGCCTCCTGTCGGGGGTGTTGAGGAGCGGGTCGCGGAATTTGTCACGCGTTTTCGGAACGCGTACGAACAGCTTCAGCAACCCACCGGGCAGACCGTCACTGAGCGGGGCGGTGTAATTGACACCGAATGAATCAATACGCGCAAGCAGGAATATAAGCGTCGCGCTCAACGCCGCCACGCCGAACAGTCCCGCCGCAACCGCCGCAAGCACCAGCGCGAAGCGGATGAGTCGAATTGCAGAGCCGAGGTCTTGGCTCGGCAGGGTGTAGCCCGCGATACCGGACAGCGCGACGACTATAATTGCGATCGGCGACACCACACGTGCCTCCACCGCCGACTGCCCGACTATCAGTGCGCCGATTATGGACACCGTGTCACCGATGGGGTTCGGCAGACGCAGACCTGCCTCCTGCAAAAGCGTGAACGCCACAAGCATGCCGATGACCTCCAACGCCGTGGAAAACGGCACGTTGCGTTTTGCCTCTATTATACTCAACAGCAGTCGAGAGGGGATCATCTCCTGATGATACATCGCAATTGCGACGTAGACCGCCGGGAGCAGCGCCGACAGAACCAGTGAAAAATAGCGCAGTACAGCCACGGCACTTGCCACGAGAAAGTGCGAGGTCGTGTCACTCGTCACTTTCATAAACTCCGCAAACGTCACCGGCAGTACAAGCCCCACCGGTATTCCGTCCACGAGAAGCCCCACACGCCCGTCAATCAGGTACATTGCAAAGCGGTCGGGGCGTTCCGTGTGCAAAAGCTGAGGGAAGGCGGAGAGCGGCGTGTCGGTGATGCCCTCCTCGAGTATGCCGACGGCAAGAAGCGCGTCGATATCGAGCCGGTCAAGCCGAGCGGCAAGCTCCTGCACAGTCTCCGGCGCGGCAACCCCCTCCACGAACATTATCGCCACACGCGTTGCACTTTTGCGTCCGACGGAGCTTTCTATAAGCTTCAGCTTCGGCGTGGAGATGCGCCGTCGGACGAGAGCGGTGTTTACGCGGAGCGTTTCCACAAATGAATCCTTCGCGCCCTTGAGTGCTTTTTCCAGCGTCGGCTCGGACACGGCGCGTGCCTTGTCCGAACGCACCTCAAAGCATAGTGCGGTTTCCAGCGTGTCGAATATCACGGCGCACTGACCGTGGTTGAGCGCGTCGACGGTTGAGTCCATGTCGGAGCATTCCTTTACGGAACAGCTGTACACCGCCCCGCACTGTATCGCATACAGTGCCTGTGCCTCGGTCTTGGCGGAGTGAGAGCGGGAGGACTGGGTGAGCGGGCGAAGTATGCACTCGGAAACCTCCGACGCGGAAACAATTCCGTCCAGCCAGCAAACGCTCAGGCGCACGTTGCGCTCGAGACCCAGTGCAATCTCGCGAATTTGAAAATCCGCGCAGGAGGAAAAAGCCTCACGAAAGGCACGGGCGGAGATGGGTGCCTCATATTCTTTTTCGCGCTTCGGATGGAAGCGATGTGCTTCAAACTCGGAATATAACATGTGCGTTAGTATTTCCCGCCAATCTCAAAACATGCATTTGCACGTATGTAGGGGCAAAACGAGAGAAAAACCACCAGATGTAGGGGCTAAAAAAGAAATTGAAAAAAACCTCGAAAAAAGTGAAAAAAGTTGTTGACAAAGGGTGATTTCGGT
>CAZBYU010000082.1:0-6405 GCA_964496235.1 uncultured Oscillospiraceae bacterium
TCTGCGGCGGTTTATCCAATTTGAGGCGGGTCTTGCCCCCTCAAGCTCCCCCGCTACTCTGTTGTTTTTCCATTGAAGCGTAGTTTTTTGACAGACTCATTTATTCTTTTATTCCGTCATGTCGCGCAAAACCGCCTCGGCACAGCGCATGCCGTCCACCGCGGCGGAGCTTATCCCCCCTGCATAGCCCGCACCCTCTCCGCAGGGGTACAGCCCCTTGACGGAGGCTTGAAGCGTCTTGTCGCGCACTATCCGCACAGGCGAGGATGAGCGCGTTTCCGGTGCAGTCAACACCGCCTCCGGCGCGTCGAAGCCCGCAAGGGTCTTGCCCAGTGCCGGGATCGCGTTCTCCAGCACTGAAGTTATCCTCTCCGGCAACACCTCGCGCAGTTCGCCCCACACGACCCCCGGGCGATAGCTCGGCTTCACACCCGCGTCTCCCCTGCTCGGTCTTTTTGCGAGGAAGTCGCCCACTGTCTGCGCCGGAGCAAGGTAGTTGTCGCCTCCGGCGCGGTATGCCGCGTGTTCGATATCCCTCTGCCAGTACATGCCGCCGAGTGCGCCCTCATACGGAAAGTCCTCGGGCGTCAGCGTGACAAGCAGGGCTGAGTTTGCGTTCTCGCTGTCGCGGGCGGAGTAGCTCATGCCGTTTGTCACGACGCCGCCAGGCTCCGACGCGGCGGCGAACACCTCGCCACCAGGACACATGCAAAAGGTGTACGCACTCGTTCCGTCCGGCAGATGGACATTGAGCGAATAGTCCGCCGCACCGAGAGGAAGCGTGCAAGCCGCGCCGTACTGTGCGGCGTTTATCGCGCTTTGTGTATGCTCTATGCGAACGCCCATGGAAAACGGCTTCGCTTGCATCTCAAGCCCGGCGGCGTAAAGCCGCTCGAAGGTATCCCGCGCGGAGTGTCCGACGGCGAGAATGACGCGCGTACAGGGTATAATTTGCTCTCCCGCCGCGTCCTTAACACACACGGCGGTGATGCGTCCGTCCTCTGTCACCAGGTCTTCGAGCCGCGTCCGAAAGCGCACCTCGCCACCGTGGCGTATCACGTCCTCGCGGATACTCTGAACGATGTTTATAAGCACATCCGTACCGATATGTGGCTTTGCGTCGTAGAGGACGCTCTCATTCGCGCCATGCTCGTAAAACTGACGCAAGACCCAAAACATGCGCTTGTCGTGCGTGCCGGTGTTGAGCTTGCCGTCGGAAAACGTCCCCGCGCCGCCCTCGCCGAACTGCACATTGCATTCGCTGTCAAGCTCGCCGCCGGCGCGAAACGCCTCCACGGCTTCCCGGCGGCTCAGGGCGTCGCGCCCACGCTCGATAACGATCGGCTTTGCCCCGGCATAGCTCAAAACCAGCGCGGCGAACATGCCCGCAGGTCCGAAGCCCACGATGACAGGTCTGTCTTTTGTCTCCGCCACGTGCGGCACGGTGTATTCCGGCGGGGTGTACGCCTCCGCCTTTGCCCCGCGCAAACGGCTCAGCACCCTAGTCTCATCACATTTGAGTGCGACCGCGAGTGAGCAGACATAGTGTATATCGTCCTTGTGCCGGGCATCGAGCGAGCGTTTAACAAGCGTGTATTCGGCAATATCCGCCTCGCCTATGCGTAGGCGTTTTGCCGCGCGGGGCTTGAGCGCGGCAATGTCCTCGCCCACGGCAAGGCGCAGATCACGCACAATTATCATTCGCCCAGCCTCCCCGCAACATGTCCGCTTGCCCACGCCCATTGCAGGTTATACCCCCCGCAATCGCCGTCAACGTCCAAAAGCTCACCGCAGATGAAAAGACGGGGCATGAACCAGCTTTGAAGAGTCTGTGCATCTATCCCGGCGGTGCGTATGCCGCCCGCCGTCACCTGTGCGCTGTCAAACCCCTCCGTACCCTTTACGCGCAGGGCAAAGCACTTTGCCGCGTGTGCCGCCGCGTCAAGCTCGGCGGGGGTGAGCTTGGAAAGCTCCCTTGCCGCGTCTATCCCGGCGTATTTTATCAGCATGCGTCCGAGGCGGTTATGCACCGCACCGGTGAACAGCTCCGCCGCCGCAAGGCGCGGAAAGCGCGTCACACGCTTATTGAGCAGTTCGCGTACACTCTCGAAGCTGTATTCACGCATGAAGTCCAGCTTCACCTTCAGTCCCTCGCCGCCTACGGAGGCGTCGCGGGAAATGTCAAACACCGCAGGCCCCGACACGCCCGTCTCGGTAAACTGTACCTCTCCCGCGCTCTCGCGCAAGGTCTCCTCTCCGGCGACAAGGGCGATACCCGCGTCGGCGCGTACACCCTTCAGTGCGCGTGGGTAATCCGCGTCGGTTATAAGCTGAACAAGCGCGGGATACAGCCCGGTGCGCTTATGCCCCAAGGGCTTTAGAAGCTCATAGCCGTCCATCACCCCGCCGAGCTTTGCACCCGCCGCGCCGCCACAGGCAACAATGAGGTAATCGGCGTGTATATTGTCATCATCGGTTTTCACCTCATACCCGCTCCCGGCGCGTAAAATCGACCGCGCCGACACACCGCAACGCGCATCCACCCCCGTAGCCTCAAGCGCGAAACGCAATACGTCCACCACGCTGTTGGCGGAGTTTGAAAGCGGGTAGACGCGCCCGCCGTACTCCGTCACGGTGACAAGACCGAGCGCGTGGAAGAAATCGAGCGTATCCTGCGGCGTAAAGCGTGCAAGCGCAGGCGCGGCAAACTCCGCGTTTTCGCCGTGGTAGTTTTCTATGCTCGCGTTGATGTTTGTCAGGTTGCAACGACCGTTTCCCGTGGCGGCAAGCTTGCGTCCGACGCGACCCTGCCGCTCTAAAAGCACGACCTGCCGTCCGCCCTGCGCGGCCGTCAACGCCGCCATCATGCCCGACGCGCCGCCGCCTATAACCACTACCTTTTCCATACTGTATGCTGTTCCCTTATCGTTAGTTTGTCCCGCAATGCCCCTTGACCGCCTCACGGTGCAAGCTCCCCTGCACGCGGCGAAGCCGAGAGAGGGGAGCCGAGAGACACGCATTCGTGCCGTGTATCAGTATTCGTAGATCCCGCCGCCGATGAACTCTCGCAACAGACCGTCCGGGGCTACAAGGCTCTCGTCGATATGTCCGAAAAGCTGTATTGCGGGTAGGACAGAGCGAAGCTCCTCGAACCGCTCTATCCCCTCCGGCACGGCGGAAAAAAGCTCCGTCGCCACGGTGTTGAACACCGCCGGCTCATACGGCAGTGAGGAGTCGAACTGATAGTCCGCCTTGTTCTTAAACGGAGAGATATAAAGCTTTTCACCGCGGCGGACGTTTGCCCACATCGCCATGGTCTCCGCCGGATCCGAACCGCGGAAGAGATGGTCACGCACGGTGCGCCGCACAAGGCGAAACCACGTTCCCTTGAACACCGTCTGTCCGTTGAACTCCACGTTACTACGCGCGGAGATGTAAAGCTTGAACGCCTCGGGGTGAGAGTCGGTGATGATGTCATTGAGCGCGTGTATGCCCTCGAATATTACGACCTCGTCCTTGCCGAGCTTTATGGACGAAAACGGCTCTTGAATACGCATTTTGCGCGAAAACTCGTACTTCGGCACGAAGATGCGTTCTCCGCGAGAGAGCATGGTGAAATGCTTGTTCAAAAGCTCCATGTCAAGGCACAAGGGTGACTCCAGATCCATCTCGCCGGTCTCCGTGCGAGGCACGGTGGCGGGGTCAAGGGTGTTGAAGTAATTGTCCATGCTGACATAGTGTGTGCCGACACCGCGGCGTTTAAGCTCATCTGCGACCTTCATCGCGGTCGTCGTCTTGCCGGAGCCGGAGGGACCGGACAGCAGGACAATCGGGCTTTTCGCGCGGTTTGCGATGATCTTATCCGCCGCCGTCGCGACCTTGGCGGCATACTCTGCGTCACTTTCCTCTACAAAGCCCTTCGGATCTGCTATGGTTTTGAAGTTTATCTCTTCAAGTTTGTACGCCATTGTCTTTTTCCTTTCCTTGATTGTTGTAAAAGCGGACTATCTTGCTTTTGTCCGCGCAGATTTTGTCTATGCTCTGTATATACTCCTGCGGGTATTTCGGAACCATTATCCGCAGATTCTTCTCGTCTCCCGGTACTATCAGCTTGGTCGAGCCTCCCGCACCGATGGCAAGTATACTGCACAGCTCCTCCATTATACATATGTTATAAAGGTTTGCTGTATCACCCTTTGCCCAGCCGACGTTTTCAAACCCGCCCGACATGAACTTCTGCCGATAGAGGTAATACGGGGTGTATCCCGCGCCGTCAAGCACCTTGTCGGCATAGTCTATCATCGCGCCGACCTCGCCCGCCGATGGCAACGCCGCCCCATCGCGCGTGATGCGTGAACCCTTCTTCAACGACAGGGTATGCACCGTGATATTCTCCGGCGCGAGGGCGAGAACCGTGTCCATCGTGCTGTGAAAGCCGCTCTCCGTATCCGCCGGAAGCCCCGCGATGAGATCCATGTTCACCTCGAAGCCGCCCACCTCGCGTACAAGCCCCAACGCCGTCACGATGTCCTCGGCGGTATGCCGCCGCCCTATCTCCTCAAGCACCCTGTCGGACATGCTCTGGGGGTTTACGCTTATGCGCCCCACACCGTGGCGGCGCAACACCGTAAGCTTGTCCTTGGTAATGGTGTCGGGTCTGCCCGCCTCAACAGTGTATTCGCACAACGCGCTCAGGTCAAACTCTCTTTCAAGGCGCGTACACAGCTCGTCAAGCTGTGTGTCGGAAAGTGTGGTGGGCGTTCCGCCGCCCATGTATATGGACACTACGCGTCCGCCTATCTCCCGCACAGCCGCCGCCGTGGCGGAAAGCTCTTTATACAGTGCCTTCAAAAACGGCTCTATCAGCCCCATGCTTTTCTCCACCGACTGGCTTACAAAGCTACAATAGGCACAGCGCGTCGGGCAAAACGGAATCCCCACGTAAAGGCACACATCGCGTTCTTTTAAGCCTGCCTCGGTCTCGATGGTGGTGCGGCTCGTGCGTACACACAGTCGGGCGCGTTCGTCCGTCACGTCGTATTTCTCCGTAAACTCCTTTGCCGCCTCCTCATCGCTCAACCCATCCTTCAACAGCGGGGTCATCAGCTTCCCCGGGCGAACCCCGGTCAATGCGCCCCACGCCGGGCGGCTCACCCCGGAGGCGAGTGCGGCGCGGTAGACCGCGTTTTTCACAAGACGCTGGCAGTATCTGTCGCGCATAAGCTCATTTGTCATCAGCTTGTTTTCCACGGCGGCGCGTCCGCGATAGAGCTTGCCGTCGCGGTAGAGCTTGCATGTGGCGGTTGTACGCATTGCCGCGCGGTGAAGCCTAAGCTCCATTCTATCCCCCTCCGGCTCTCCCTCGGGGTACTCCGGACGCTCATTAGGAAACATGGTCAACAGTATCTGCTCGAGCGCGTATTTATAGTCATTGTCGAATAAATATAGCTTCACGTTTTATCTCCGTGCTTTTCTTTTGATTTTTCCTGTCGGCTACAGCTCTCACGACCGAAACGCCGCGTCAAACCCGGCTTTTCGCCGCATGCTCACAGGTTCATTATACTATACCAATTTCTCGCCGCGAACGCAAGCTTGCATTCTCTGCAAAAGAACAAATTTTCTTATATTTTTTGAAAAAACTATTGGAAATTTCCGCGGAGATGTTGTAAAATAGGTATAGATAATATATAGTAGGGGTAATTTTACAATGTTTGCGGTCGGAGAAAAGATAATTTACGGAGAAAACGGCGTGTGTACGGTTGAGCGTATCGCACCTCTGGACATGAGCGGGTCATCGGACAAGCTTTATTACTATCTCACGCCCTATATCGGCAGTGGGACGTATTTCGCGCCGGTCGACTCGGGGGCGTACATGCGCCCGGTCATGGGGCATGACGAGGCGGTGGCTCTTATCGACGCCATACCCGGCATCGAACCCGCCGTGTGCAACGACAGCCGCTTTAACCATGTCGACGCTTTTTACAAGGAGCTTTTCAAGCAGCACAGCAGTGAGGCGTTGGTGAGCGTGGTGAAGGGCTTGCACCTACGCATGAGTGAGCGCAAGACGAAGTCCAGCCGCGCGGAGACCACCATGAAACGCGCAAAGGACATTCTTCACGGTGAACTTGCCGTGGCTCTGGGGATAGAGCTGTGCGAGGTTGAGGGGTACATAGCTCGTCGCATAGGCACCAAGGGTGCAGAGGCGTTTGTCTCATTGGGCGAAAACGACGCGTAAAGCACCGAAAAGGCTTTGAAAACGCTGGCAAAATGCGAAAAAGGCCTTGACATTTAAGGAAAAAACGGTATAATTATATGGCCTGTCAAAAGACAAGGCATCCTTGCTCCTCCCCGTGAGGAGGGGCCATTAGACCAAAAGGAGGTGCAACCATGGCAAAAGCAAGCGAA
>CAZBYU010000083.1:0-6385 GCA_964496235.1 uncultured Oscillospiraceae bacterium
AGGCTCTTCTTTCCGCACTCGGCGCACCCAAGGCGAAATTCATCGCCGAGCGCGACAACGCCTCGTATCACCCCGGTCGCTGTGCCAAGGTGTATGTGGGCGAGGAGTATATCGGCGTGTTCGGTCAGATCCACCCCGCCGTTGCCGCAAACTACGGCGTAGATGCCGAGCTTTACACCGCCGAGCTGTCCTTCGACGCGCTTTTGCGCGTAAAGGGCGGTATCCCGGTGTATAAGCCGTTGCCTAAGTTCCCGTCCGTGACGCGCGACATCGCCGTGGTGTGTGCAAGCTCCGTCACCGTCGGCGAGCTGACCGAGTGCATTATGGCAAACGGCGGCGAATATCTCGCCGACTGCACACTCTTTGACGTTTACACCGGGCATCACATCGCCGAGGGCATGAAGTCCGTGGCGTTCTCGCTCACCATGCGTGCCGAGGATCAGACTCTCACCGATGAACACGCCGAGGAGACCGTTCGCCGCGTTCTCGCCGCTCTGAAGGAAAACTGCGGCGCGGTAATGCGCTGAGACAAATGTGCAAGACCGTCCGCCGTCGACAGTCTTTGACGGCGGACGGCATACCGTTTTTTAATGAAAAATTAATCAGTTTTCGACATTTTACGCCTTTACTTGCTTTGAAAATGTGGTATAATCCGAGATAAGCAAATGACAAGGAGGTATATTTTCATGGCTGACGAAACCAGAAAGTTTGAAGCACTTGACAGTAAGACCGCGATGAAAGAGGTTCTTTCCTCTGTGTATAACTCCCTCATGGTCAAGGGCTATAACCCGATAAACCAGATAGTGGGCTATATACTCTCCGAGGATCCTACTTATATCACCAATTACAATAACGCCCGCACGCTCATAACGCGCATTGACCGCGACGAGCTGATGAGCGAGCTTGTCAAGACGTATTTGGATAAGTAAACACAAGCTAACCAGCGCAGAAAAGACTGCCGTAAGAATTTCTCTTACGGCAGTCTTTATCTTTAATTATAAGCTATACGCGGAGGCTGTCGCACTCCCGTATGCCTTGTCCGGTGTTCTTGCGCCACACAGTCGGCTTCACGCCGTTTCCTCCTGTTCAAACTGGCTGTTATATAGCTCGGCATAGAACCCGCCTTGGCGCAAAAGCGCGTCATGCGCTCCCGCCTCGACGATGTCTCCGTCACGCAGAACGAGTATAAGATCCGCGTCCTTTATGGTGGAGAGTCTGTGGGCAATGACAAAGGAGGTTCTGTTTTCCATGAGCTTGTCCATCGCCTGCTGTATCTTGCGCTCGGTGCGCGTGTCGACAGATGATGTGGCCTCGTCGAGAATAAGCATGGGTCTGTCCGCTATCATGGCGCGGGCAATGGTAATCTGTTGTTTTTGTCCCTGAGAAAGGCTGACGCGGTCGTTGAGGACGGTGTCATACCCATGCGGAAGGGTTCTTATAAAATGGTCAAGTCCCACGGCGCGACAGGCTCGCGCCATCTGCTCGTCGGTCACGCCCTCTGTGCAGTAGACAAGGTTTTCTCTCACAGTACCCTCGAACAGCCACGTGTCCTGAAGCACCATGCAAAACTGATCATGCACAGCCTGACGCGTCAACTCGCTCGTCGGCACTCCGTCTATCCTTATCTCGCCCCCGTCAAGCTCGTAAAAGCGCATGAGGAGATTGACAAGTGTGGTCTTGCCTGCGCCGGTAGGTCCGACTATGGCGATTTTCTGCCCGGGCTTTGCCTCGGCGGTGAAGTCGTTTATCACCGTGCGCCCGGTACCCTCATAGCCGAACTTTACGTGCGAAAACTCCACGCTGCCGGTCACGTTGTCAAGGCTCTCGCGTTTCCCGCTCTCGTCGGAAAGCTCCTCACTCTCCAAAAACTCGAACACGCGTTCGCCTGCCGCCGCCGCGGATTGGAGCGACTGCATTGCCTGGGCTATCTGGTTGAGCGGCTGGGTGAAATAGCGCACGTACATTATAAACGCCACTATCACGCCGAATTCTATCCGCCCCGCCATCGCCAGAGCCGCGCCGACAACGCACACCGCCACATAGCCGAGGTTGCCTATAAAGCCCATGAGCGGCTGCATAAGCCCGGAAAGGCACTGCGCCCTAAAGCCTGCGGCACGCATCTTCGCGTTCATACCGTCAAACTCCGTGCATATCTCCCGCTCGGCGTTGTACGCCTTTATAACGCCCTGTCCGCTGTACATCTCCTCCATGTACCCGTTTATCTCGCCCAGCATACGCTGTTGCGTGACGAAATACTTCTGCGAATGCGACATTATCACACGCATCAGCGCGAAGCCTATCACCGTAGACAGCACCGCCGTCAGCGTCATGGTCAGATTCGTTATCAGCATCATGAAAAACGAGCCGATAAACAGCACCAACGCGTGGACAAGGTTCGCAATGCACTGGTTAAAGGACTGCCCTATGGTGTCAACATCGTTTGTCACGCGGGAGAGTATATCGCCGGTGGTACTGCGGTTGAAAAACGCCATGGGCAGGCGGTTTATTTTCTCTGCAATATCCTCGCGGAGCTTGCGCGACACGCGCTGGGTCACAGTTGCCATTATCCAGCCCTGTGCAAGCGACAAGACGTAGCTTAGCGCGTAAAAGCACACCAGCACCATGCACACTCTGCCCACTGCGGGCATGTCGATGCCGCCCATCAGCCCGGCGGAGATAAGCGAGGTGACCTCGGAGAGCTTGTCAGGTCCGAGCAGAGACAAAATCGTCCCTCCCACGGCGCACAGCACCGCCGCCACTATGAGCCACACATGCTCCTTGCAATACCGAAGTAGCTTTTTCCACGTTCCCACGAGGTCTTTGGGCTTTTCCGCCACTCTGCCGGGTCCTCGGCGCATACCCATCGGACGCGGGGGTGCATTTCTTGTTTCGCTCATGCCAATTCCTCCTCACTCAGCTGTGACAGGGCTATCTGTCTGTATACCTCGCAGGTACGCATAAGCTCGTCATGCGTCCCGTTGCCGACCACGTTGCCCTCGTCAAGCACGATTATCCTGTCGGCATCGCGTATAGTGCCGATGCGCTGTGCGACGATGAGGCGCGTTGCATGAGCGCAGTATTTGTCCAGAGCGCGGCGAAGTGCCTTGTCCGTTTTATAGTCAAGTGCGGAAAAGGAATCGTCAAAGACATATATCTCCGCGTCACGGCAGACGGCACGCGCAATGGAAAGCCGTTGCTTCTGTCCGCCGGAGAGGTTGCCGCCGTCTTGGGCGATCTCGCCGTCACAGCCGTCTTTAAGCCCGGAGACAAATTCCTCCGCCTGTGCTATACGCACCGCCTCTTCCACACGCGCTTCTATCTCGTCCACACCGCGTCCGTTATCTCCGAACGCGACATTTGACCGCACCGTACCCTTAAACAGCGTCACCTTTTGCGCGACATAGCCTATCTTATTGCGAAGCTGTTGCTGTGTATAGTCCTTCACGTCCACGCCGTCTACCAGCACCTGACCCTCGGTCGCGTCGTAAAAGCGGGGGATCATGTTGATAAGTGTGCTTTTGCCACTGCCGGTAGCACCGATGAACGCCACGGTCTCGCCCTTACGCGCCGTGAAGCTCACGTCGCGCAGTACGTATTCCTCCGCATCGGGGTAGCGGAACGACACGTTGCGAAACTCCACCTCGCCCTCGCGCCCCGGCATTCCCTCCGCGCCCGCGCCGTCGAGTATGGCAGGCTCGGTGTCCAGAACCTCGTTGATTCTCGCGGCGGACACGCTCGCCCTCGGCAGAATCATGAATATCATCACCAGCATCATAAACGACATGACCACCTGCATCGCATAGGTTGAGAACACCACCATCTCGGAAAACAGCGTTATCCTCGCGCCCATTGCCGCGGAGTTTATAAGTATCGCGCCTATCCAGTATATTGCGAGCGTGAGCGAGTTCATTATAAGCTGTATGCTCGGTGACATAAATGCCATTGTGCGCTGGGTAAAGAGCTGGTTGTCGGTGAGTGCCTTGTTCGCCACGTCGAACTTTGCCTGTTGATAGTCCTCTGCGTTGTAGGCGCGGATAACGCGCAGACCGTTCAGGTTTTCGCGCGTGACACGGTTGAGGTCATCGGTCAGAATCTGGACGCGCTTGAACTTCGGCATGGCGATGATAATGCACACGCCCACCGTGATAAGCAGCAGCACCACCGCCGCCGCAGTCGTAAGTGACCACTCGCGGCTTTTGCCGACTATCTTCGCCGTTGCCCACGCCGCCATAATAGGTGCTTTCACCAGCACCTGCAAGCCCATCACTATCAGCATAAGCACCTGCGTGGTGTCGTTTGTGGAGCGCGTGATGAGGCTCGCCGTGGAAAAGCGGCTTATCTCCTCCATTGAGAACGACTGCACCTTTTTGAACATTCTGTCGCGCAGTATCGCGGCAAAGTTGGAGCCAATACGCGCCGTACATACGGCGGTCAGCACCGATGCCGTGAGACTGCCCAATGCACAAAGCAGCATCACCCCGCCGTTACGCAGTATGTCCGCCATTGCACTGCCCGGTGTCTGCACAAGCACCGTGATCTCCGACATGTAGTCCGGCATCGTCAGCTCCAGCCACACCTGCGCCACAATCAGCACCAGCGCACATGCGGATAACAGCCACTCCTTTTTCGTGAAATTCCTCAGTATTTTAAGCATACTTACCCCCTTGACAATAAAACGCCGGACATCTCGGCAAAGGCAAGCGGAGAGTGAAAGTCTTCGCCGAATGCCATCGCCGGTCTGTCCGGCATTTAGTTCAAAACCGACGGAACGGGTCTTTCCACCCTCCGTCGGTTTCATTATAATTCCGCTTTTTTAACTGGCAAGAAACATTGTATTATCAAAGTGTTAACATGCTTTATCCCGCTATCTGATTACTACATTCTCCTCGCCCAAAAGCTCCTTCAGCTCGGCAATGAGCGCGGAGTGGATAATACAGCTTGCGGCAAGCCGCTTCTTCTCCCTCTCGCAGTAGATTATCATCTGCTCTGTCCCGGGGAACATCGTCAGCACAAGCTCTATCCTCGCGCGTATGGGGTCATTTTCCGAGGGGAGCTTCACCCACAGCTTTTTCCCGCGATAGTCCTCTCTCTCTCGGCGGCTTGTTCTCTCCTCGCCTGCGTTGCGTAGCGCGTCCGCGTCCGTGATGGGTCGGATAGAATCCACCATGAGCTGAGGCTCCTTCTCGTCGCGCAGTGAGATACGCCCGCGGACAATGAGTGCCTCATTTTCGCGGATATGTTCCCCGCTCTTTTCCAAAACACGCTGGAACGCGAGAAGCTCCATACTGCCGGTGTCGTCCTCGAGAGTTATATAGCTCATGAGCGAGCGGTTTTTCGTCGGGCGTGTGCGTGCCGCTGCCACGACTCCCGCTATGGTTATCATCTGTCCGTCGGCAAAGCTGTGCGGCTCATTGTCGGAGGCAAGGTCGTTCATCACCACGCCTATCGACAGCGCGCCCACCCGGCGCACCGCGTCGCGGTATTCGTCCATTGGGTGTCCGGTGAGATACAGCCCGGTGGTCTCCTTTTCCATTGCCATGCGCTCACGCGGGGTGTAGTCCTCGATATCCGGTATGGGGATCTCCACCGGTTGCATCTCGCCGTAGCTCTCCCCGTCCATGCTGTCGCCGAAGAGGTCAAGCTGACCTGCGATATTCTGTTTCAACGCCATTGCAACGGAGTCTATAACCGCCTCATGTATCTGCATGAGTGCGCGGCGGCGATAGCCGAGAGAGTCGAACGCGCCGGCTTTTATCAGGTTTTCGACAGCGCGGCGGTTCAGGTCCTTGCCCGCCATGCGGCGGCAAAACTCTGCAAAGTCCTTGAAAAGCCCGTTTTGCTCGCGCTCTGCCACAAGCGCGTTTATCGCGCCCCAGCCTATCCCCTTTATCGCCACCAAGCCGTAGCGCAGGTTCTCCCCCGCCACGGTGAAGTTCGCGCCGGATTCGTTCACGTCCGGCGGGAGGAGCTTGATGCCTATCTCACGGCACTCGGCGATGTACTCTGCGACCTTGGGGCTGTTATCCAGCACCGAGGTCAACAGCGCGGCCATATATTGCTGAGGATAGTGCCGTTTCATATACGCCGTGCGGTAGGCGACGATGGCATAGCACACCGCGTGGGCCTTGTTAAACGCGTAGGACGCAAAGTCTATTATCTCGTCGTATATGCTGTTTGCGGCGGACTCGGTCACGCCGTTTGCGAGTGCGCCGGGTATGCCGCGCTCGGGGTCACCGTGGATAAACGCCACACGCTCGGCATCTATCACCTTGTGCTTTTTCTTGCTCATCGCGCGGCGTATCATATCCGCCTGACCGAGAGAGTAGCCCGCAAGACGGCGGAATATCTCTATGACCTGCTCCTGATACACTATGCACCCATAGGT
>CAZBYU010000084.1:0-6347 GCA_964496235.1 uncultured Oscillospiraceae bacterium
CTGATACATTTATTCTTACCATTTGGTTAATAAACGTATGTTGGGAGAATTAATCATGTCAAAGAAACAAACCGCCGCACTGCTCGACAAAAAGCTTGATGAAAAACGCGCACACTCGATGCTCGTGTGCGGAATCGTGATGGTGATCGCCGTTCTTATCCACGACGGAGACCATATCCGTCAGGCATTCAACTGGGGCTATCACATTCCCCTTGCCATCTGGGCTCTTAATCTGACGGTATACATTTTCCCGGTCGTCACCATTTTCCTTGCCAAGTCCAAGCGTATGTCCGCCACGCTCGTAGGCGCGGTAGGTGGGATATTCACATCTGCGTCATTTGTCATTTTGCACCTGTGCGGCTCGGCAACCGGGCTTTGGGGTGTGTGGAACTTCTCGTATTTTGAGCTTATTGAGGGAGTGACATATCAGGGCAACTTCTATCAGGGTGTAGACTGGTTGAGCTGGGTGCTACTGTTTCATGTTCCCGCATTCTGTCTGCCATGCTCATACATAGGCTTCAAAAACTTCGCACAGCTCAAAAAAGAAGCCGAGCAAGGCTGAGCATATGCAATAGGTTTGCTTTGCCGCCTACGGTTATTACACTGTATGATAAGAACAAGTATCAGAATTGCGAACATCGACTGCGCCGCCTGCATACCGCGTGTTGAACGCGCAGTGTCGGCAGTGCCGGGCGTGGAGAGTGCAGTGGCAAGCCTTGCCGACAGTTGCGTAGAAGTGAGCTATGACGAGGGGCATATCACGCTGAGCGAGCTTATACGCGCTGTGAAAAAGGCGGGGTTTGACATCGTCACGGACAGGGTTGAGCTTAAATACGGTGAGTTGGTCGAGGAAAAAGCACAGCTTCTTTGCTCGACGCTGCTGTCCGAAAACGGAGTTTGCGCCGTGGAGCTTGGCAGTAGCTCGTGTTGGGTCACTCTGTGGTCTGCAAACGAGGACAGCCGCCCCCTCATTCTCGCGGCACGCAAGGCGGGTGTATGGGCAGAGCTTGGCGAAGTGGAAAGCGGCGAGGAAGAAGCGGAGCTTACACGCCGATTTGCGATTTTACGCGCGCTCATTGCCGCGGTCTTCCTGACAATGCCGCTCCTGTGGGATCTTCCGCCGATTGTCCAGCTAGTGTTTGCCACGCTCATTCAGTTAGGTCCCGGGATGCTGTTTTACAAAAGCGCGTTTCGCTCGCTTCAAAACAAGATGCCGGGCATGGATCTGCTCATCGCGCTGTCGACCACGATTATTTTCATATACAGTGCGGTCACGGTGTTCACCATGACGGAGAATATCAAGCTCTATTTCCTCTGTCAGGGTGTGCTTGTCTCGCTGTTGCTCTTTGGGCGATACTTAGAGGCAACGGCAATAAACCGCACAAGAAACTCCGTGCGAAGTCTTTTGCGTCTACAGCCCAAAACCGCCACTGTCCTACGCGGCGGCGAAATGAAAGAGCTGAGTGTGGAGGAGATAGAGGAGCATGACGTGGTTCTTGTACGCCCGGGTGAGCGAGTACCGGTGGATGGCATCGTTCTCGAGGGCGAGTGCGCCGTGGATGAAGCCATGCTGACAGGCGAGGCTGTGCCGATACGTAAAAAGCCCGGTGATACACTCGTCGGCGGAACACTGAACCGTACAGGCAGTGTAAAAATCTCGGCTTCAAGTCTCGGCAGAGATTCTGTCCTGCGGCAGATCGCGGATATGGTTCGCCAAAGTCGAAGCGCGAAAGCACCGATTCAACGCATTGCGGACAAAATTGCCGTCGTGTTCGTGCCGGTAATACTGGCAATTGCCGCGCTTGTGTTCGTGCTGTGGCTGTTCGTGTTCGCATCGGGTGAGCTTGAAAAAGCCGTTTACGCGGTGTGCGGTGTTCTCGTCATCGCATGTCCGTGTGCGCTCGGTCTTGCCACACCGACGGCATTGATGGCTGGCTCGGGACGCGCGGCGGAGCTGGGCATACTCTTCAAAAGCGGTGCGGAGCTGGAACGTGCGTACAAGGTAGACGCCGTCGTCTTCGACAAGACCGGAACTCTGACCGTCGGACAGCCGGAGGTGTGCGAGGTGTTCGTTGCACCCGGTCGTGACGAGCAGGAGCTTGTCTCGCTTGCCGCCGCGCTGGAGCGTCTGTCCGAACACCCGCTTGCCGACGCGATAACGCAATTCTCGGCGTACCGCGTCCCCAGGGCTTTGCCGCCATCGGCAGGTGACTTTTGCAGTCTGCCGGGTCTCGGTGTGAAAGGCACAGTCGGCACACGGCAAATTATATGCGGCAACCGCGAGCTGATGATACGAGAGAGCGTAGACCTCTCTCCCCTGCCATCACTCGACGAGCGCGTAATGACGGAGGTCTGTGTCGCGGCAGATGGGGAGTTGCTGGGTGCACTTTATACCTCCGACAGACTTAAAAGCGGCGCGAAAGAGGCCGTAGATGAGCTGAAAGCACTTGGAATTGGGGTCTATATGCTGACCGGTGACAACGAGGAAACGGCTCATGCCGTGGCAGAGCAATGCGGCATTGACTATGTTCTCGCCCGCGTTCTGCCCGGTGAAAAAGCCGATGCCGTTGCCAAGCTTAAAAACGCGGGCAAAACCGTTGCCATGGTGGGTGACGGAATAAACGACGCCCCGGCATTAGCCGAGGCTGATTTGTCCATTGTCATGGGGACAGGTGCCGACATCGCCATTGATTGCGCGCATATAGTTCTTCCCGGTAGCGACGTTCGCAAAGTGCCGCTGGCACTGCGTCTGTCACGCGCCACTATACGCACAGTGCGTCAAGGCTTTGCGTGGGCGGTTTTATATAACGCAGTGTGTATTCCCGTCGCCGCCTGCGGTGTCCTCAATCCGTCTATCGCAGCGGCGGCAATGTCTCTTTCATCAAATGCAGTGCTTTTGAACTCATTGAAGCTGAACAAATATGAAAACCGAAACTATTGAATTGAAGATACGCGGCATGATATGTCGTAGCTGTGTCGGCGAGGTTGAAACATTATTGCTTCAAACGCGCGGTGTCATCTCGGCAAAAGCAACCTATATAAAAAGCGCGGTACGCATCGAATATGACAGCGATATAATCACGCTCGACGAACTTACGGTGCGTCTGGACGCAGGCGGCTATGAACCCGGTGAATGCGGCTTCTCCACACTTATTTCGGATGGACTGTGCCTTGTTGCATGCGCTTTTCTGACGTGGCTTCTGCTACATAGCTCCAGCGGTGGGGTGCTTGGCGTGGATGTCGGTGCGCCGCTGTGGACGGTGTTTCTCGCGGGGCTTTTGCAAAGCCCGCACTGCGTCGGCATGTGCGGCGGAATCGCACTCGGTATATGCTCCGGCGAGAAAGCTCCGGTTAAAAGCGCGGTTTTATATAATCTGGGACGAGTAATATCGTATACAGTCGGCGGGGCTGTCTTCGGCGCGGTAGGCACGGTCATCGCATACTCGACGAGCATGAAGTCCATGGTTTTCACAATGTTGGGGCTGTGTGTTGTATTCCTCGGGCTTAACATGTGGGGGCTTGTGCCGGGGCTTCGCGCACTTTTCCCGGAGCAGAGTGCCTGTCGACTTTCGTTGAGTGTACGGCGGAATTTTGCGAAGAGTCCGCTTGTTATCGGCATGCTGACAGGGCTTATGCCATGCGCCTCGTTGTACGCAATGTGGTTACATGCCGTGTCCGGAAGAAGCCCGGCATACGGTGCGGCAAGCATGCTTATCTTTTCTCTCGGTACTGTGCCGCTTCTCGCCTTATTTGCCGCTCTCGGCGCGTTTATGACGCAAAAGCGGAAAAAATACATGCTCAAGGCAAGTGCGGTGCTTGTCACGGCACTTGGGGCGAAAATGCTGGTCACAGGCTTGCATATGCTCTGATTTCCTGCTATACTTCACATTTGAGGTGAGGGGAAATGCCCTTGATAGTCGACAAAGACGCGATGCGCCGGGATATTCTGATGGCGTTTCAGCGGTGTATGGAGAAAAAGCCGATGGCAAAGGTCTCTCTGCGCGATATCGCGACGGAGGCCGGAATGTCACACGCCAAGCTTCTCAACTATTTTGAAAGCCGCGATGACCTTGTGATAAGCTATGTGCGTTACACCAAGGATTTCATGACGGAAAAGTGCAAGGCATGGTTTGCCGAGCATGACCGCCGGGATTATGAAAGCAATCTGGCGTATATGAACGCATTCATGTCATATGTCGCAAACGGCAAGGCGGGCGAAACCAGACCCAATGCCACAACGCAGACCTATGTGCTGACGCACTATAACGCCGATATCGCCGCGCTGGTGAAAGACGAATTCCGCGAGTGGCGCGAGACGATGGAGCAGTGCCTTGTTGCAATATACGGCAATGAAGTCGGCAAGCAGGAGGCAGAGGCGATGATGATTTTAATCGCCGGTACATTCATCTGCAACTACAACAATGCACTCACAGGCGGAATAAACCACAACATTATCGGATACCTCGCAAATCTGGCGCAGTCGTGAAAAACAAGTGAAAAACATATAGCAAAAGGCAGGTGTGGAGTCCACACCTGCCTTTTTGCGTCTAATAAATTTTAGCGTCTAATCAATTCAGCCCTCTGCGGCGGAGAGATGACCGGTTTTCTCGATCTCGCTTATCATGTCCACACGCATCTGGTGGCGACCGCCCTGAAACTCGGCATGCAACCACTCATCAACTATCATCTTCGCAAGCTCCACACCGACGACGCGCGCACCGAAAGCAATGATGTTGGCGTTGTTGTGTTCCTTTGACATGCGTGCGGTAAACGGCTCACTGCACACACAGGCACGCACACCCTCCACCTTGTTTGCCGCGAGGGAAATGCCCACACCCGTGCCGCATATAAGCACACCGCCGTCGACCTCGCCCGAGGCGACAAGCTTTGCCGCCTTATAGCCGCTGATGGGATAGTTGAAGCTACCGGGTTCGTTCGTGCCGATGTCAATGACCTCAACGCCCTGCGCCTCGAGATGTTTTTTTATCTCCTGCTTCATCTCCACGGCAACATGGTCATTGCCGATAACAAGCTTCATATGTATGCTCCTTAAATTTCGATAAGCTCGTACTCGCGGCTTCCTATGCCAAGCTCTGCGGCACACTCGACGGTGTGAATGCCGTTGCGGCTTTCGACACGCTCGATAAAGTGCGCCTTGCCGGGGTCATTGGAGGCATAAACCAAGTCCACACACGCCTGATCCACTGCCACGGGGTCGAGAGATGCGAGAATGCCGATGTCGGCAATGCAGGGGTCTTCCGCCACGGCACAGCAGTCACAGTCAACGGACATGTTCTTCATCACGTTTATGTACGCGGTATTTCCCTGGAAATATTTCACCACGGAGCTTGCCGCGTCCGCCATGGAGGCAAGGAAGCTGTCGTGGTCACCGTTCCAGTAATCCACAGTGTCACCCACGCCGTGAATATACTTCTTGCCGTAGCTCGACGCACATCCGATGGACAGCTGCTTGAGTGCGCCGCCGAAGCCGCCCATGGGGTGACCCTTGAAGTGGGAGAGGACGAGCATGGAGTCATAGTTTGCAATGTCCTTGCCGACGTAGTTTTTCTTTATCATTCTTCCGTCGGGGATATCGAGAACCATATCTTCACCCTCGGCATCGAGAATATCAACGTCAAAGTAACGGCTCCAGCCGTGCTTTTCCATAAGCTGAACATGCTTGTCGGTGGTATCGCGCATGCCGTCATACGCGGTGTTGCACTCTACTATCGTGCCGCCGACTTTCTCGACCATAGGCTTCCAAAAGTCCGGCTTGAGGAAGTTCTGGTTGCCGTCTTCGCCGGAATGTACCTTGACGGCGACCTTGCCGGGCAGTGTCACGCCGAGCTTATCGTAAAGCTCCATGACCTTTTCCGGTGTGATCTCGCGGGAGAAGTATACCTTGGATTTCATCAATGCTGTCCCTCCTGAAATAATATTTTTTTGTTTTTTGAAAAACGCTATGCAGGGAAACCCTGCATAGCGTATGAAAATTGCGTGATAAGCCTATCAGCCTTCCTTGATGGCTGCCTGAGCGGCGGCGAGGCGGGCGATGGGAACGCGGAACGGGCTGCAGGACACGTAGTCCAGACCGACCTTGTGGCAGAACTCAACGGAGCTGGGGTCACCGCCGTGTTCGCCGCAGATGCCGAGGTGCAGCTCGGGACGAGTGGAACGACCAAGCTTGGCGGCCATCTCAACGAGCTTGCCGACACCGGTCTGGTCGAGGCGGGCAAACGGATCGCTCTCGTAAATCTTAGTGTCATAGTACGCGCCGAGGAACTTGCCGGCGTCGTCACGGCTGAAGCCGAAGGTCATCTGGGTAAGGTCGTTGGTGCCGAAGGAGA
>CAZBYU010000085.1:0-6244 GCA_964496235.1 uncultured Oscillospiraceae bacterium
CAGAAACAGAACCTGATTTGATACAAAGTCAAATCAGGTTCTTCTTTTTATATCGTCTGAAAAGTTGGGATTATGCCTGGAAACAGGGGCAATTCCAACTTTTACTTTTCGTGCAGTTCTGCATCTGGGAATATTGCGGCTGTTGACGATGGCGGGGGGACCGAAATGAGCAATCCTATCGTTCAATCATTGGCTATCGTTCAGATGATAAAACGATTATATGTCCTGCTATCTTGTGAACCATATACCGTGATTGCAATAGTACCGTAGTACCCTCCCACTACCGGTTCACACTTCTCACAACATCATAACCCCTAATGGTCACACTTGCAGGTGGACGCAGTGCATAGCGGCATTGCTTCACTCGCTGTACACACGTGCGACGCGCGAGCTGAGTTCACTTGTAAGCCCGCACCCCTCGTCACCGCCGATGAGGAGCGACTGATCCTGAGAGGTGAGGCAATTACCACGTCCGTCATAGCCGTATATCGTCACCGCGTCTCCCACGGCGCAATCGACCCCGCTTACATCGGCAAACGCCTGATCCATGCAACACGCCAGAAGCGGACACTCTTTGCCCGCGATAAGCACCGGTGCATGGACGCGGCAGAGCTTCATATCCAGCCCATCACCGTAGCCGACACCAATCGTTGCCACACGCGCGTCATGCTCGAGATGATACGCCCCGGCATAGCCCAGCCCATCACCGGCTTGCCTGTCCTTAATGGCGGTTATAAAAGTACTCCAAGTCACTACCTCGGAAATGCCGTGGCTGACATGGTCGGGGCTGTCCATATATAGCCCGCGACCGATACGCACGGCATCAAGCGCGTACTGAGGGAAAAGCTCATGCGAAGCGGAAGATGAAATATGGCGCAAAAGCCCCTTGTAGCCTGCCGCGTCAAGCTGTGCCATCGCCTTTTCAAACTCTGTGTACTGATGCACGGAAAACTCGGTGTTGACCGTGTCGGCAAAGTGGGAGAAGACCCCCTCCGCCTTTACATGCTTCGACGCGTTCAGCTCGGAGATAAGCCCGGCAAGCTCCTCACCCGGCTCTACGCCCAAGCGATGAAGCCCGGTATCTATCTTTATATGCACATGCGCCGTCACGCCGAGTGCCTCCGCCGCCGCATTGACCGTCGCTACGAACTCGCTCGAGCCGGCGGCAAGCGTCAAGTGCGCGTTGAGAGCCGACGTCAGTTGAAACGGAAGCGCACTGCCCATAACGAGAACATCCAGCTCGCACCCATAGCTTCTCAGCGCGAGACCCTCGGATACATGTGCGACACCTATACATTTAATACAATCAAACTCTTCTATCGCCTGCGCGACGCGCTTTAAGCCGAGACCATAGGCATCGTCCTTCAGCACGGGGATAAGCTGAGTCCCCTCGGGAAGCGAGGCGAGAATGCTGCGGATATTTCGGCGCAGTATATCTATATCAACGTAAAGGTATGAATTATTCATATTATTCACAGCAAAATGCATACAACACACCACCGCATTCATATTTCGTCGATATTATAACCGCAAAAATGCGCTTATGCAACACCGTTTTTGCGTTATTGTGAAAAACGCACAAGTTATTCTCGAAATGCATTTGAAAAAGTTGCATATTGGGTATTGACAATGAATAAATATTCGTGCTATACTCTGGCATGTCGAAAGACAAATATGTATTATATGAAAAATCGAGGAAAAAACAATGAAAAAGTTTGTTACTCTTATGCTCGCGTTGGCAATGGTATTTGCCCTTTGCGCTTGCGGCTCCGAATCGGCAGCTCCCGTAGCCGATGCTTCCGAAGACAGCGTAATTATACTCGGCACCTCCGCCGACTACGCTCCCTTTGAGTTCATGTACCCCGGTGAGGACGGCAACATGGTATACGGCGGTATTGACATTTTTGCCGCAGGCTACATTGCCGAAGCCATGGGCAAGGAACTCAAGGTAGAGAACATGGCGTTTGACTATCTTCTCGCCTCCCTGCAGAAGGGTGACTATGACATAGTCATGGCCGCTATGGAAAGCACCGAAGAGCGTCTGAACGCCGCGGACTTCTCCGACCCGTACTACACCGACAAGCCCGCAATGATACTCATCAAGGCCGACAAGGTTGACGAGTTCACCACTCTCGAGAGCTTTGAGGGTCTCTCCGTCGCCGCTCAGACCGGCACAACCAAAGAAGGCGTTGTCGCCGATTATCTGACCGGTGCCAACCTCGTCTCCATCCAGAACGTTAACGACATCGTAAACCAGCTTGTCAATGACAAGATCGACGCCGCCGTGCTTGACGGCAGTGTCGCAGAGAACTTTGCCGAGAGCAACGCCGACCTCGCCATCGCCTCCGCGTCCGAGCTTCTCCCCGCGGCTGAGCCTTACTGCGTTGCCGTCGCAAAGGGCGACCCGAATGGTCTTCTCCCCGCAATCAACGAGGCTATTGCAAAGATGAACGCCGAGAACAAGATGGATGAGTTCGTCGAGCAGGCGGCTGCTTTGTCCGACGTGGCTGAGCTTGTTTCCGCCGACGCACCTGCCGCCTAATACGAGAGAGCATAATTTGCAAGCTTTTTGAGACAAAAGGTCAAATTTCAGCAAAGGAACTCAAATCGTCGGTTTACACTACGAGAATAAAGTGCTATAATAGGAAAGCCGATTTGAAACCGGCTTTCCTATTTGTGCATTATGAGGGCTTTTTTTTGAGCACCGAGCACACGCAAACCCACACGAAGAAAGGAAAACCCAAATGTGGTGGTCTAATCTATTTGCCGATATGAGTCCGGCAAGCTTTTTCAACTTTTCTTTTTTACCCAAATACGGTGCGTTTTTCATTCAAGGCATTGAATACACGCTTTTGCTCGCGGTAGTGTCGGTGGCGTTGGCAGTCGTTCCGGCGATGTTGCTCGCACTGATGCGTCTGAGCAAGAACAGGCTTATAAAATGGATTTCCGGTGCGTATATCGCGGTGTTTCGCTCCACTCCTCTGCTTGTTCAGCTGAGCATTATATATTTCGGCTTGTTCGGTGTCATCTCCATTCCGAGGGTCACGATCCTCGGCTTTGTGGATTTGAGCCGCTTTATTCCCGGTGTTGTCGCTCTCGCGCTCAACTCCTCCGCCTACGTCGCGGAGATTTTCCGCGCGGGTATACTCGCGGTTGATATTGGGCAGACAGAGGCCGCGCGTTCGCTCGGTCTCAGCTCCGGTGCGGCGATGCGCCTTGTGGTTTTGCCGCAGGCGGTGAAGAATGTCCTCCCCGCGCTGGCAAACGAGGTCGTCACCATGGTAAAAGAAAGCTCGATATGCTCCATGCTCGGCATGGCAGAGCTTATGTTCGGTGCGAAGGCCACAGCCAGCGCGACATATATCACCCTCGCGCCCTACACTCTCGCCGCACTCATTTACTTCTGCATTAACTACCCCGCTTCAAAAGCCATCGAAGCAATAGAGAGGAGGATGCGCCGTGGCGACAAGCAATGAGATAATCATAGCGGTCGAGCAACTCGTAAAGGAATACAACGGCGGCGCGGTCAAGGCTCTCAACGACTGCTCGATGAGCGTCAAGCGCGGAGAGGTCGTAGCGATAGTAGGTCCGTCGGGTTCCGGCAAGTCCACCATGCTCCGTTCTCTCAACTGCCTTGAAGAGCCAACCTCCGGCAAAATCCTTTTCAAAGGTGTCGACCTTTCCGACAAGTCGGTGGATATAAATCTCCATCGGCAAAAGATGGGCATGGTTTTTCAGCATTTTAACCTTTTCCCGCACATGACCGTAAAAAGGAACATCACCCTCGCCCCTGTCCACTTGAAGCTGAAAACGCAGGAGGAAGCCGATACTATGGCAATGCGGCTTTTGGAGCGCGTAGGGCTGTCGGACAAGGCAAATGAGTACCCCGCTATGCTCTCCGGCGGTCAAAAGCAACGTATTGCAATCGTCCGTGCGCTCGCAATGGAGCCGGAGGTCATGCTCTTCGACGAGCCGACAAGTGCGCTTGACCCCGAAATGGTGGGTGAAGTCCTCGATGTTATGAAAGAGCTCGCACACCAGGGCATGACAATGGTTGTGGTGACGCACGAGATGGGCTTTGCCCGCGAGGTCGCCGACAGAGTGATATTCATGTCCGACGGCATGATCCTCGAAGAGGGTACACCGGAGGAGGTATTCGACGCGCCGAAGAATCCCCGTTTGCAGGATTTCCTGTCAAAGGTACTGTAATATTAAAGCTAAAACACGAGCTACGGATATACTGTAGCTCGTGTTTGTTTATCCGAATGCCTTTTCCATAAAACTTTTCACACTGTCGCGGTACGAGCGCACCGCACCGTCACCGTGGGTAATAAGGCGTGTGAAGCATTCCAAAAAGTCAATTGCGGTGTCTATCCCCATTTACTTAACCCACATCTGCCAAAACGCTATGCTTACATCCTGAAAACCGTTGATTACCATGGGAATGACCCTATTGCCGGATTTAAGAGCTATGTATCAATGGTACTCAAAGAGGATTTCCGCAAGCTCGCCGATGCCGACGCCCGGCGTGTTCGCCGCGGTAGAGCTAAGTTCATCCATCTGCTACCACCCACCCCCGCGCGGCGGGGGCGGCGTGTTCGCCGCGGTAGAGCTAAGTTCATCAATGTACATAATAAGGCGGAGTATATGGTCGTTCGTATGGTTTTCGGCAAGCATATGCACCGCCGTACCCTCGACGCACTCACGAAACTGAAAAAACGACGGACAGTCTCTCACAATTCACCGCAATCTGCGGCAATTCAAAGAGCTTGACAAAAAGAATATTGTCGTTCCGTCGGAAAACCTGTCAAAGCTCACACTCAGTCACACCGCGACAGAGCAAGCCAAAGTCAAAACCATGTCGGAAAAACGCATCACTTTCACCGAGGAGTACGGCAAAACCTGTCCACACTGCGGCACTGAAGAATCCCGTCTCATTCAAGGCAACGAAATAAACCTGAAATAGCTTGAGACGTATTGACCTGTCAGCATCTTGATTCTTACCTCGAAAAGCGGAAACATATACAGTGAAAATTAGCACTCGTTTTATTCGAGTGCTAATTTTAATAGTTTAGACATATTTTGTGCTATAATTATTAATTTTTGTGCGATATATTATATACACGATGAAGCAAAAGAAATATGAAGCTCATCGGAATTCAAAAATGTAAATAATTATTGGAGGTATATATTATGTTTGAACTCATTCCTTTTGACCGTACTATCCGTCGCATGGCTGCTTTTGACCCATTCCGTGAGATGGACAATCTCGAGCGCAGTTTCTTTGGCGAAGGCAACGTAGTGTCCGCGTTCCGCACGGACGTGAGCGACATGGGTGATGCTTTCAAGCTTGAAGCAGAGCTTCCCGGATTCAGCAAGGACGACCTCAAGATCGACATTGAGAATGACCGCCTGACCATCAGTGCCGAGCGCAAACTGGACACTACCGACGAGGACAAGAAGACCAACTTCATAAAGCGCGAGCGTTTTTACGGCTCATACAGCCGCAGTTTTGACGTGACCGGGATCGATGTTGACGGCATTGACGCGTCCTACACCGACGGCGTGTTGACCTTGACCTTGCCGAAGAAGAAAGAGGTCGTTCCCGCCAGCCGCAGACTTGAGATCAAGTAAACGCCATTATCGGGCTTTACATGCTCGCCCACCCATTCGGCGTTTTATCGCCCGGTTGGCTACGGTAATTCCCCGGCAAGCCCACCCTTGCAGAGTTTCCGCTTGCCGAAAAATGACTATTTTCCCTACACCTCTATATTCCACAACCCCCAAGGGCATCGTGAAATCACGATGCCCTTGGGGGGGGGGCGGTGCTATAATATCAATACCGCACATAGAACTCACCTTCTATTGATATTACAAATCGTTCTGTTGCTTTTTCTTGCAAGGCTTTTATCTCTAATAAAACACTCAAAAAAACACTGTGTACCCATCCGCATTGTGGAGTACACAGTGTTTTTTATTTGAACCTCTTGCTATCATCTATTTTTCCGTTACATTTACCCTTGCATGACGCGCAGTCACCGCAACAGCTTCCGCGTGAGCAGGAGCAACTACCGCTCTTGCGCCATGCTCGCCATGCCAACACCACGCACAGCGCAACGACGGCAAGAATCACAAAATCGGCTATACCCATTCGATATATCCTCTCACGCCATCAAAAGGCCGATATTGTACACCACAAAGGCCGCGATCCACGCTACTACGCATTGCAGAATGACTATACCGA
>CAZBYU010000086.1:0-6243 GCA_964496235.1 uncultured Oscillospiraceae bacterium
GTTTATCTAATTTGCGGCGGGTCTTTTCTCACTGAGGCTCGGTCACGTTGCGGCTCTGACGTGCCACCGGCACGTCATTCACTTCCGCAACACCCCTTCGCTACCCCTCAAGCCCCCACACTACTCTGTCGTTTTTCCTTGAAGCATAGTTTTTTGACAGACTCTGTTCAGGCGCGAAGCCTTGTTTCGCGCCTGAACGGATTTATTGTAAATTGCAAATCAGTATGCCACGCCCCAGTAGATCATGTGCTTTGCGGGCTTGCCGCAGCAGGCGCAAACTTCGCCGAGGTTTTCCTGCTCAAAGGGGATACAGCGCGAGGACATACCCGCCTGCTCCTTCATTGCCAGCTCACAATCAAGCTCGCCGCACCACATGGTTTTTATGAAGCCGCCCTTCTCCTGCTGAAGCTTCTTTGCCTCTTCGAGAGAGTATGCGGGATAGGTGTGTTCGTCGAGATTTGCCTTGGCTTTGGCGTAAAGCCCGGCTTGCACGTCATTCAAAAGCTCGGGTATGCGCGTTGCAAGCTCATCGAGAGATACTGTCACCTTCTCGCCGTTATCGCGGCGGACTGCCACACACACGCCATTTTCAATGTCGCGCGGTCCAAGCTCGACACGCAGAGGAACACCCTTCATCTCATACTGGGCGCACTTCCAGCCGAGGCTGTTGTCACTTACGTCTATCTTTGTGCGTATGCCGGCGGCTTTAAGAGCCTCATAGACGGCGGTGGCCTTTTCGGTCACACCCTCCTTGTGCTGTGCCACGGGAACGACGATGACCTGAACGGGGGCGATGCGCGGCGGCAGAACGAGACCGTTGTTGTCACCGTGGGTCATGATTATACCGCCGATAATGCGTGTGGAGAGACCCCACGAGGTCTGGTAGGGGTGCTTTTGCTGGTTGTCCTTGTCGGTGAAAGTGATGTTGAACTGCTCCGCAAAGCCCTGACCGAAGTAGTGGCTGGTGCCGGACTGGAGAGCCTTCTTGTCGTGCATCATGCACTCTATCGTGTAGGTGTTTACCGCGCCTGCGAACTTTTCCTTGTCGGTCTTGTTGCCGCGGATAACGGGCATGGCGAGATAGTTCTCGCACAGATCCGCGTACACCTCGAGCTGGTGAAGCGTTTCCTCGCGGGCCTCCTGCTCGGTCGCGTGAAGGGTGTGACCCTCCTGCCACAGAAACTCTCTTCCGCGTAGGAACGGGCGTGTCGTCTTCTCCCAGCGCAGTACGGAACACCACTGGTTATAAAGCATCGGCAAATCGCGCCAGGAATGGACAACGTGACTCCAATGATCGCAGAAGAGCGTCTCGGAGGTCGGGCGGATGCACAGTCTCTCGGGAAGCTCCTCGCTGCCGCCGACGGTCACCCACGCGCACTCGGGTGCGAAGCCCTCTACGTGATCCTTTTCCTTTTGCAACAGACTTTCGGGAATGAGCATCGGCATGGACACGTTCTCATGCCCATCGCGCTTGAACATGCCGTCGAGTATGCTCTGAATATTCTCCCACAGTGCGTAGCCGTAAGGTCGCAGAATGAACAGACCCTTTACGTTTGAGTAGTCGACAAGCTCTGCCTTGATGCACACGTCGGTGAACCACTGTGCAAAGTCGACCTCCATATCGGTTATCTGCTCTACCTTCTTGTCTTTTGCCATATTATTTTTCTCCAATCAATCGCCAAAGCCCTTGCTTCGTCGTAATAGCACCGCCGACCTTTGCCGAGGCGGTTCATACTATTGTATATTCCTCAATTTGCTTTGTCAAGAATTTTTGCTTGACCTATTGCACCACAATCTGTATAATATTAATGTTTGTTGTTAAACAATGCCCTTGATATGTATACAGTCGGAGGTGACTGAAATAAACAAACAGAAATTTTTGACCGAGCTGGCCAAGCTACTGACCTTTATGTACGATGAGGACAGGCAAATTGCCCTCGGAATGTACAGCGAGCTTTTCGACTCGGCACGTGATGAGCAGAGTCTTCTTCAGTTTCTTGTCTCGCCCACGCGTCAGGCGGTCATAATTGCCCGTGCCTATAACGCGCGTGAACGCAAGCTTCAGGTAAGCACTCAGTCGAGAGACGAGGAGTATTACGACGATGAGGGTACGCCCGATTTTGTCCTTGCCATTGAGGCACTGGAGCAGGACGCATATGAGCGCGGCATAGCCGTCCCGAAGATCCCGGCGGATCAGTTCAGCCTTTTTGCCGACGGTGTTCATCCTGCAAACAATGATGATGTTGTCGCGGCGGCGGATACAGGCGTGGCTGATGCTTCCGAGGTAGCTGAAATCGTTGAGGCAACTGCCGTGGAGCTTGATGACGATATCGGCGCGGCAGAAGTCATTGCCGAGGCTGTGGAAATCGAGGGAAATAGCGTCACAGATGCCGACGCGGACACTGATGTGGACGAGGTTGATGCATTCTTGTCCGAATTCTCAATTGCCGATGCCGCTCCCGCTGAGGAGCAGGTGGTTGAGACGGCAAGCGCGGGAAACCGTCCTCACACCGGCGAAGATAGAGTGCAAAAGGGTGCAAATGTTCCGTCCGGCGTCTGCCGCAATGCGGAGGGCGTGATGGCAGAGGCGGTGGATCTGACGGAGAGAAAGCCGATAGTGTGGCTTTTGATACTGTATGTCATTGCGGCAATACCCATTGTTGCTGTATGCGTACTCATTTTGCTTATCCCAACACTCTTTTTCCTGCTGATGGCGGTGGGCGCGGTCGCACTCGGCTGTATGGCACTGTCCTCCGCATTCGGCGCGTTCACGATATTTGCCGACGTTATGGTTGTGCTTGGCGCGGCTCTGGTTATCCTCGCACTCGGTCTGCTGTTTTTGTGGCTGTTCGTTTGGCTTGTCGGCGGGGCTATCGCGGGCTTTATCAACGCCATTATAAAGCTTGGCGGCAAGTGGTGCTATAAGGAGGTGTCTGCGGCATGAAAAGAGGCTGGTATATAGTTCTTGTTATTGTGCTTGTGGCACTTTTGCTCGGTGCGGTGTGTGTCGGCGTCGGCTACATCACCGGGGCGGACACTGCGCGTATTTTTGCCGTGCTTGATGACAAATACGGCATAACGCTCTACTCCGATTATATCACGCAACAGCTTATCCCCGCTTTTGAGGCGGCAGGCGTATTTTAATACCAAGTAATTGAATAGCAGTACCACACCCCCGCGTTCAACAGAACGCGGGGGTGTTTTATCGTAAGCTCAGCTTTTCCATAGCCGTATTACGCCACGGTCGTTGAGCTGACGGAGAGTGACGAGAAGCACCGGGAACAGAAGCATTCCGCCTACGCCCCAGACCTTCCATCCGACGTATACAGCCAGAAGCGAGGCAACGGGGTCAAGCCCTATCTGGTCGCCGAGCAACTTCGCCTGAGCGCAGTTTCGCACCAGACTTACCACGCCCCAGCACAGTATAAGCCCAAACGAGCGGCGGATATTGCCGAGCAAAAGGCAGTACACCGCCCATGGCACGAGGATTATCCCCGTGCCGAAGATAGGAAGCGCGTCTATCGCCGCCGTTGCCGCGGCGATGGCGGGTGCGCCGTCGATACCCAGTGCGAGAAAAGCGGGTAAAAGCTCGCAAAACGTCATTGCCGTCAAGATAAGCTGGGCGCGTAAGAGCCCGCCGAAGCTTGCCCGCAGGTTTTGTCCCACGCCCTCCATGTGCCGATGCAGACCCTCCGGTAGCTGCATGGAGAGAAAGCCGGTTACTTGCGGAAACGATGCCGAGATGAAATAGCTCCCTATCCCGGCGGTTACGACGAATAAAAGGGCGTTCGGCGTTTCCTGTGCGGCTCGCGCGGCAAGGTCGAGCGCATAGGCGGACAGTCTGCTCGGCAGGTCATAAAGCTCTGCCGTGAAGGCTTCCAGCGCGGCTTTGAGGTAGGTCTCGATACCCTCCGGCGCGGACGCGGCATATGCTACCGCATGGGCTTCAAGTGCATGCATGCCCTCAATCGTGGAATTCATCAGCTCCGGCACCTCACGGGCAAAGCGCGTCGCACACTCCACACCTTTGAGCGTGAGCGCGACCGCAATGTATGCAAGCGAACCGAGCAACCCCACCGTCAACAGACCCGAGGCGGCACTGCGCGGCCAGCCGCGCCGAACAAGCGCACGTACCGGCGTTTCAAGCAATGCCGCCGCCGAAAATGCAAGCAGAAACGGTGCAGTCCACGGCAGAATAAAGCGGAACGCGAGCCACAGCCCGCCCACGATTGCCACCGCGTATATAAGTGCCGTAAAATATCTTGCCGCCTTTTGTTGCACCGCTCCGTCCTCCTATGTAAGCAAACTCTCATAGTAGTTTTAGCCGATTTTATACCACCTTAAACCGACACATGACTAAACGCGGGAGTATATAATGGTAAAGCAGGGGATAGGTGCTTTGCTCCTGTCTGCTGAGTAAAAAAGGAGGGCAGCCTATGCTAACGGTCAAAAAATTCGGCGGCAGCTCTCTCGCCGATGTTAATAAGATCAAAAAAGCCGCGAACACGGTGCTTGCGGCTCAAAATAGGGGAGAGAAGGTGGCGGTGGTCGTCTCTGCAATGGGCGATGAGACAGACCTACTTATCGATCTTGCCCGCCGAATCGACCCCGAGGTGCCGCCGCGTGAGCTTGACGCGCTCATGGCAACGGGCGAGGCGCGTTCGGCGGCACTTTTTGCCGTCGCGCTCAATGCCGTGGGTGCAAGGGCAATGTCGTTTGCCGGATGGCAGGGCGGAATGTATACCGACTCCGACCACGGTGACGCGCATTTGGAGCTTACCTTTCCCGGGCGTATTGCGGCGGCACTGCACGAGGGCATAATTCCGGTGCTGACCGGGTTTCAGGGAGTAGACATACGCGGAGATATCACCACACTCGGTCGCGGCGGCTCGGATACGAGTGCCGCCGCACTTGCCGCCGCATTGGGTGCGGATATGTGCGAGATATATACGGATGTCGACGGCGTTTATACTGCCGACCCGCGCCTTGTGCCTACGGCGCATCGGCTCAATGTGATAGATGCGGCGGATATGCTCGGTCTGTCACGCGCGGGGTCGCAGGTTTTGCATGAGCGTTCGGTTGAACTGGCGATAAAAAAAGACGTGCCGCTTTGCGTTCTCTCCGCCGTCGGCGGCACAGGCGGAACGCGCGTGTGCAAGCCGGGGAGTATCCCTCGTCCGCCGTTTGCCGGGGTAACGCGTGATGCCGAAGGGGCGTTTGTCACGCTCGTCGGGCGTGACTGCCGCTCGAATACCCTGCCTGAGCTTGCCTGCATGCTGACCGATGCCGGTGTGCATGTGCGCGGCGGACGCATGGGCGAGGGCTATGCTTCCGTCCGTGTCGACCCACGGCAACTTATCTATGCTCTTAATAAGCTACACGAATATGTATTTGAATAAAAAGAGAAAAGTGGAGCGCGAAAACGCGCTCCACTGAAGCTACATACTATCGTTATTTTCCTATGACCACGCGGTTGCCGTGAACCGAAAGCTTGCCCGCGCAGTAAAGCGATACAGCCTCGGACAGTATCTTCCACTCGCCCTCTTCCATCACACGCCGTTGCAGAGACTCGGGAGTATCATCGGGCATGACGGCTACTGGCTTTTGCAAGATGATGTTGCCCACGCGTCCGTCACCGTCGGCGAAGTACGCCGTTGCCCCGGTCATCTTCACGCCGCGCTCAAGAGCCGCGCGGCACACATCACCCTCAACGTCCTCAAAGGCGGGGTACATGGCGGGATATGTGCCTATCATGCGGTTTTTGAACTGATACGGCACAACTCCGAGCGGGAGATTATACCCTGCGAGAATAACAAGCTCGATATCCATGTCGCGTAGCTTGTTTGCGATGGCCATGCTGTGGCTTGTCATGTTCGGAAACAGCTCCGGATCGACGACATATGCCGGCACACCCGCGTTGAGAGCGCGCTTCATCGCGTAAACGTCCTTCTCCGGCGAAATCACCGCAACAAGCTCGAAATTTTCAATTTCCTTAAAATACATGGAGTCCAAAATTGCCTGGAGCTTTGCCCCATCACCGGACACCAGTGCCGCCGCTCTAACCATACTTTCTCTACCCCCGCGAGCCTCTCCCCGGCTCGCAACTTGCCCCGCCGAAACTCGGTACTTGTGCAACAGAGCAAATCAAGGTATAATAGCCGATATGAGTTCGACTGTATACCCTTTTTTCTATAATAACACATTATACTGTATAATTCGCACAAGGTCAAGGCATGGAGGCAC
>CAZBYU010000087.1:0-6206 GCA_964496235.1 uncultured Oscillospiraceae bacterium
TTGACTTTTAGAATAACGAACAGCCCGGGACGGAACTAATCACACCGGGCTTTCGTCGTATAAACAAATAGAATGAGACAAATGAAGGGGATACAGTCATGAAAATCACGTTTTTAGGCGCGGCGCACGAAGTAACCGGCAGTATGACCTATATCGAGGTAGGCACGAAAAAGGGTATTGTGGACTGCGGCATGGAGCAGGGGAAAAACCTTTTCGAGAATGAACCCTTGCCTGTTGCACCCGGCGAGCTGGACTTTGTCCTGCTCACGCATGCACACATCGACCATTCCGGGCATCTCCCGCTGCTGTACAAAAACGGCTATCGCGGTTCTATATATGCAAGCGGCGCGACCTGCCAGCTGTGCGAGATAATGCTGCGCGACTGTGCACACATCCAGGTGTCCGACGCGGAGTGGAAAACCAAGAAAGCCGCCCGCCGCGGGGAAGCCGCGGTCGAGCCGCTTTATGACATGGAGGATGCCGAGGGTGCATTGCGTCTTATGCGTCCGTGTGCCTATCGTGAGGCTATACAGGTCAACGAAAGCGTCACCATACGCCTGACGGACGTGGGTCATCTTTTAGGCTCTGCGGCGATAGAGGTTTGGTTGACAGAGGACGGGGAAACACGCAAGATAACTTTCTCCGGTGATGTCGGAAACATCGACCAGCCCATACTGCGTGACCCTCAGCACGTGCCTGACACGGACTATCTCGTTGTAGAGTCCACCTACGGCGACAGATACCATACCGCCGAGCGTGCCGATTATGTAAGTGAGCTTGCAAAACGGATTCAGACCGTTCTCGACCGTGGCGGAAACCTCATTATCCCTTCCTTTGCCGTCGGCAGGACTCAGGAAATGCTGTATTTTATCCGCGAGATCAAAAACCGTGGTCTTGTTCATGGACACGATAACTTCCCCGTGTATGTCGACAGCCCTCTTGCCATTGAGGCGACCCGCGTCTTTCTCCAGTGTGACACGGACTTTGTCGATGATGAGATGCGTGCCGTCATTCGCTCCGGGGAAAACCCCCTCGTGTTCCCGGGACTGAAGCTGAGCGTGTCGAGCGATGAATCCAAGGCGATAAATGAAGACAAAACCCCCAAGGTCATAATCTCCGCCAGCGGCATGTGCGATGCCGGGCGAGTGCGCCATCATTTGAAGCATAACCTTTGGAAAAAGGAAGCCATGGTTCTCTTCGTGGGCTATCAATCTGTCGGCACTCCCGGACGTAGCTTGGCGGACGGCGCGAAAAAGGTGAAAATCCTCGGCGAGGATATCGCCGTCAATGCGACTGTGGACGTTTTGCCCGGCGTGAGCGGGCATGCCGACAAGGCGGGGCTTTTGGCGTGGGTAAAGGGCTTTGAGAATAAGCCCAAGCTTGTCTTTGTCAACCACGGTGACCCCAACGCGGCGGATGCCTTCGTCACCGCACTTGAAGAAGACCTCGGCTATAAGGCGTACGCCCCATATAGCGGTACCTGCTATGACCTTTTGCGTGGAGAATTTGTGCGTGAGGCAGAACCAAGACCCATTGAGAAAATCAAAAAGCGTGCTGTCAGCCCGGCGTTTGAACGTCTTGTTGCCGCGGCGGAGAAGCTGCTTGCGGCATGCCGTACCCTCGAGGGTCATGCGAACAAAGAGCTGAACCGCTATGCCGAGCAGATAGAAAAGCTCACGGAAAAGCTACTCGGCAAGTGATTTGCATGCAGAAAAAAATAAATGTAAATAATTATTATAACGCGCGAGTTTTAATTGACGAAACGACAGTGATGTGTTAACATAACACTGCATAACCATCTTCCGAAAGGAGAAATCAGCCCACTGTGAACAGACCTGTCTTTGACCCCGAAAAAGCCGTAGGCGATTCCATACTCGGCTATGACCGCCAGGAGCTGTGCGAATTTATAATAAAGCTCTGTGAGCGCGTCAAGGCAGATGTTGGTGCGGGTGCGTACCGCGGCGGCATATATCCCGAGAATATCAGCCTTGATGATGACGGCTGTGTTGCCATAGGCGCGGGAAAGCGCGAGGACTGGACAGGGCAGGAGCTTGAATTTCTCCCGCCGGAACTTTATTGGAACCACCGTCCCACCCCAGCGTCGGACGTTTATGCCGTCGGTATGTTGCTTTATTACGTCGTCAGCGGCGGCAAGCTCCCGTTTGACGGAGAATGCCGCGACGCGCAGTTGCGCCGTATGGGCGGAGAGACGTTTGATATCCCCGCCTCTGCCGGCAGACGGCTGGGTGATATTATCCGCCGCGCGACCGGATTTAAGCAGACTGACCGCTTCGGTAGCATGGATGAGCTTCGTGCCGTAATGGAGAGCCTTTTGAAGAACCTTTACCTCAACGGTGCGCCGAGTGCGGAAACGATATTCAACAAAAACGACGATGAGCTGAGCGAGCTTGAACGCATGATGGTCGGCATCATCGAGCGCGACGAGGAACAGCCCTTGCCGGAGCTTGCCGAGCGGGACGAAGCACCCAACGCGGAAGACACGGACGCGGAGAATACCCCCGATGAGGGGAATGAAACGGGCGAGGAGAACGAGGACGGTGTGGAAAATGACAGCACACCGGCGGACGATTTTTCCCTTGCCGCCGAGACCGCGCGTACTGCCGAGCCGCAGAGACCGCATGTACCTAAGCTTTATGTCGAGAAAAACCCGGAGCTTGAACCCGTGGTTATAAAAAAACAGCCGGAGATCACCCCGGTCGTGAAGTATCCCGGAAATACAGAGAAGGAGCGTCGTATGGAAGAAGAAGCCAAGAAACGTCAGAGAAGACCCGTCGCGGTCATACTCGTGTTGTGCGCGATACTTGTCATCGTCGCAATCATATTCAATGCCGTTATAAAAAACATCAACCGCAATATGGAGGCTTTGAATGCCGAGCATGCGAACGATGTGAATGTTTCCGACACCGTTTCCGCATCGCCTGAGGGTGAAGAGCCTGCCGTGACCCCGGTTGTGACGGTGTTGCCTACGGAGCATGTTGTACCCGAGGACGAGCTTTTGCCCATCACGCCCGACGCGGGTGCTACCCCCTATGTCCCGGGCGGCGCGAGCGTGAGCGATGAGGCAACCGCTACCGCAGACCCCGCTGACAAGACCGGCACACAGGAACACCGATATGAGATTTTTGTCGAGGATATAAGCTGGACAGACGCGCAAAAGAAGTGCGCCGAGTTGGGCGGTCATCTTGCCGTGCCGAATGATGCGGCGGAGTTCAACACCCTTGTCGAGCTTTGCGAGAGCAAGGGCGTTGACAGAGTGTGGATAGGCGGACACAGAGATAACGGCGTCATGGTCTGGGATGACGGCTCTACCGCTCCGTATGAGCAGTGGGCGAAGGGCGAACCGTCCTATGTCGATTCCTCCGATGGCGCGACCGAGGACTTTGTCCTTTTGTGGTATAACCGCGGCTGGTATTTCAACGACAGCCGTAATGACCCCTGCGCCGAGTTTCCGCAGTGGTACAGTGGTCAGATGGCGTATATCTGCGAATACGGCGAGTAAAGTCCGAACGATTAAATGTTAAAAAGCCGCATTATTGCGGCTTTTTAAGCGATTAAAGACCGATAAAGGATAAAAAGACTATGAAAAAGTCCGTTGTAACCGCCCTTGCCGCGCTGTTGTCGCTTTGTATGTGCTTTTCCCTCTCTGCCGCGGCGTTTGCGGATAATGCCGAAGATGCCGACACCGCCGATATCTCTGCCGCACTCACACCGGAGGCGCAGGCGTTGGAGGAGATGAGCATATTCGACGAGGCGGAGCTTACCGCGATGGTTGAAAGCTTCGTCGATACATATTCCGGATACAATGTCAAGCCCGAGCGCATAAGCTTTGCCCTGACCTATCTTGCCACCGGGGAGACGTGGTATTATAACCCCGATACGTGGTATTACAGTGCCAGCATGTACAAGGTGCCTCTTATGATGATCCTCGCGCAGATGGAGGCGGACGGCAAGCTCACGCAGGAGTCCGATATAAAGGGGCTTACACTTGCCAAGGCGGAGGAGAGCATACTCGTATACTCCAGCAATGACTATGCCCACCTCATGCTCAATTACCTCGGCACGGATCAGGAAGCGAGAGAGATGTACAAGCAGTTTTCCGACCTACCGCAGGATTACTATCACTCCGACTTTGTCGATTACAGCTATTTCACAGTTCGCTTCATGAACGATGTGATGAACACGCTCTATAAATCTCCCGAACGCTTCCCGCACATCATTGACTGCCTTAAACGCGCACAACCCACCGGGTATTTTCACCTGTACACAGACCCAGAGCTTGAAATTGCCCAAAAATACGGCAGCTACAATGAGTGGAACGGTACTACCGGCATAATCTATCTCGAAAACCCCATCATTCTCACTGTTATGACCGAGCGCGTCGAACGCGCCGAGGAGGTCATTGCCCGCGCGACGGAGATGTTTGTCAACTATACTCCCACGCTGGACGCGCGTGTTGAAGCATACCGCGCAGAGCGCGTCGAGGCAGAGCGACTTGCCACCGAGGCAGAAAATGCCCGCCTTGCCGAAATAGAGGCGGAGGAGCAACGCCTTGCCGAGGAAGAGGCGGTGCGTATCGCCGAAGAGGAGCTTCAAAAAGCAATGGAGGAGCAGGCACGTAAGGAAGCCGCCGAGAAAGAGGCTCGCCGTGAGCTTTTGACGAAGCTTGCCGTTGCCGGAGTGCTTGTTGCCGCGCTTGCCGTGTCCGCCGTTGCGGGGCTTAAAAAGCTTGCCCGGCGGAAAAGCCGTACACACACGGGCGCGTCGGTGCGTTCAACGCGCACAGCGAAAGGCTCTCGCGGTGACTATACTCCAAAACATTGATTATTGCGGAGGCGTATCTTGAAAAAACGATTTATAAGCATTGTTCTCGCCCTCTCTCTTGCCCTCTCTGCCTCGGCATGCGGCAGTAGCACCGGCACGGGTTACGGTGTACAGGCAATAGAAACTCTTGTTGAGCAGGAATATTCCCTCGCTTTCCGCAACGATGACCCGATTTATTTCTACGTCACTGCCGCCTTGGAGACACTCGCCGCCGAGGGCAAAGTGGACGAGCTTGCCGCAAAATGGTTCGGCGACAGGATAATCACCTTCGATAAACGCGCCGAGGCACTTTCCGAACTTACCCCGCCCGCCGTGCAGGAGTTTACCATCGGCATAGATGTCAACTCCTTCCCCATGGCGTACATCTCCAACGGCAGCTACTGGGGCTTTGATGTGGAGCTGGCTATGGCAGTGTGCGAAAGGCTTGGCTGGACGCTGAAAATGCAACCCATTGAAAAGGAAAACGTGTATATAGAGCTTTCCTCCGGAAACATCGACTGCGCGTGGGGCGGCATTGCCCTGGACGAGGAGGAGGTCGAGGCGAGAAAGTATACCCGCTACGGTCCTTATATTCATAATGACATTGTCGTTGCCGCCAGAAGCGGCTCGAGCGTGTGGAATAAGCTCCGTCTCGGCGGGCGCAACATGGCTATGTGTTCCACGCCCGAGGCTCTTGCCGCACTTGAAACCGATGCTCGGCTCAAACGCCGCCTCGGTCAGATAACCCGACTTGCCGGCGGCACGACCGAGTGCTTTGATTACCTCTACTCCGGCAAATGCGACAGTGTCCTCACGGACAGCACCGCACTCTATTATTATAATTGCCATTGACGGAAAACTCTCGGCGCGGCTTATGCCGCGCCGTTGCTATGTTTAATGAGTTCGTGGTTTCGGTTTTTCATTTTGCCGCGTTCATTATTTTCAGTTGACCGCTGTGTGGTTTAATGATAAAATAATATTTCATAGTGTGTGTAATTATGATCACTCGTGCAGTATGGAGAATGATATGTGGTTTTCTGATAAATGGCAGGATTTCGAGCTTATAGACTGCTCTCGCGGGGAGAAGCTGGAGCGTTGGGGGAAGTATTACCTCGTCCGTCCCGACCCGCAGGCAATATGGGAGACCCCACGCCGCAACGCGCATTGGAACGACCGCGACGCGCGTTACCGCCGCAGTGAAAGTGGCGGCGGCAGCTGGGATAAGGGGCATCTGCCGGAAAACTGGAAGATACATTACGGCGAACTTACCTTCAATGTTAAGCCCATGAACTTCAAGCACACCGGGCTTTTCCCCGAACAGGCGTGTAACTGGGATTGGGCAATGAACAAGATCCGCACGGCGGGGAGAGAGATAAGCGTACTCA
>CAZBYU010000088.1:0-6147 GCA_964496235.1 uncultured Oscillospiraceae bacterium
GCGGTACATGGCGGGCGAACCCTCCAGAAGGTCATTCAGAGCGTCTTTGACGACGGAAAACGCCTCCTCCGACACGGGCGCATTTGCACTTTTCTTCAATCCGTAGGACTGAAACGCTGCCTTGTCAAAGCAGATGAGGGCTTCCCCGCGAGAATGTCCGCCAACTGTTTGCAGACCCGTTACAGTCGGCACGGTCTCCAGCGGTGTGGTCAGCTCACCCGTTATAAGGCAACGAGTCTTGTTTGCACCGCCGTTCTTGCCTGCATCCTTGGCAAATTGCTTTCTGTAATCGCCCCACCATTCTTTGACTGCTGTCGATTCCGTGATCGGCTCGTCGTTGACTTTGAACGTAATGCGATCCATGCCTTTTAGCTTTTTGCCCTTTGCTTCGTCTTGGATAACACTGCGGATTCCCGGTGTTTCCAGAACGGAGAGACACAGCCCGAGCTGGGGAACCAGATCGCCTCCGTCTTTCAGCAGACGTCGGTAAAACTCTGCTTTTCGACCGTTATCGCCGAGGATAATCTCTGCCTTCTCCGCGAGTGGATTGCATTTGTCCGGACTGTTTGCCAGTGAGCCGATGTCCGGGCAATCTCGGCTTTCGTTTTCGCATAGTTGGATTCCTAAATAGTCTCCAGAGACCGACAGTAATATATAAGCGCGTATGGGCTTTCTCATGAAGCCCGGCGGTATCGCAAGCCCGTTTTGAATCCCATAGTCATACAATGCCCTCAGCACGTTTGCTCACATCCTTTCAGAACGTCCTCGCTCTCATACGGCGGAACTTCGATGACACCGTGACGCATGACGGCATGATACAGCGAAAGGCTGTACTTCGATTTCGCGGTGACCTCGCAACTGCGAGGGTCAAAAACGTCGTACACCATCAATCCCAGATCCATGTCCACGTCTATAGGCTGACGCTGTCCGTCACTTTCTTCAAAATAACACACAAACTCTCTCAGCCCCAAACTCGGCTGATAAAACACCTTGCCTGCGCGGATACGGCGCAATGCCTGTGCATAGAGCTGTTCTGTTGTGCCGGTGTAGTCCTTTTGCGGGCATATCTCCGCCGTGATGCGATAGCGGACATCCTTCAACGCCTGTGTTTGCCGCTGTGTGCGATCATCATCTGTGTATATAATCGCAGAGAGGGCGTCACCTCTGGTGTTTGCCTTGGACTTGACCTCATTCCGCATGAAGCTGATATAGCGGATCGGGTTCAAGACCTCAATGCGCTTAATGCGCCAGTAGAATTCCTTGGGCTTAGAGTATATTGCGGATAACAGGCCGCGCATGGCGGAGGGTGTGGGACAAGGGTATGTCAGGCGTTCTACCTTGCTCCATGGTGGACCGAAGGATGCAAAATCGCCCCACACCTCAACGCATATTTCCGAACACATTATTCTCACCTCCATTTTACTGTGCCGCGTAAGAACGAACGTAAACGCGGCACTATAATTTTCATATTTCAATTCTTCACCACGTTTTGCGGTGTCATGAAAATTGTAAGATCCCGACCAAATAAAGTCAACACCTTATGACTCGTTTTTTTTCTAAAATTCGGCATATGGCACAATTAAACAAAGTAATTATTGGGCAATATGCCATCTGTTTCAAGCCCCCAACGCTCATTATAGCAGTTTTCAAAGCCGGGATTGAGAATGTAATACCCGGTTTCAAAGACTTCTCTGCCTTTTCTTCTACACAGAGGGGAGGCGGCTTTTTCCGCAAAAGCTCTGTCAAAGCAGGTTATGGTGATGGGAGCGGCTTTTCGCAGAATAGACGGATTCACAGAGTAATCCCTCGCCGCTTTCTCTACTTGGCGGAAAATGTTCATAGCTCCCGAGCACGGCACGATGAGCTGTACGCCGCGGTTGTCGATCAGCCTATAAAGCTTGGCAACCTCGGAATAGCATTCAAGCTCCAAAGCCCGACGTAGCTTTTTGTTGCTGTCGGTGCGGGAAAACACGTGTAAATAGTATTCCCGGATAACATCCGGGTCACTTATATAAAGAGCCGGGTTTGCACTCCACATGTTTTTGACGCATGCTGCACATTGCTCATAGCTGTTATCTGGGTAGAGCCGACCTTTCTCTGCCGGTTCAAACACGATCAGCTTTCCGCCGCGGGTGCATCTGCCGTTCCTGTTACAGCGTCCTGCGGCTTGGACGATAGCCTCCAGTGGGGCAAGCGAGCGGTACATCACATCAAAGTCCAAGTCCACCCCTGCCTCGATGCATTGCGTTGCCACTACCCGGCAAACCTCGCCGCGTTTTTGACGCGACTTTATCTCTTCTATCACTTTCAGCCGGTGCATTGGACACAGGTCGGTGCTTATCAGATATATGCCGTCGAGCTTTCCCGTCAGTTTTGTCAGCTCTTCGATGAGATGCTTTGCGTGCCGACGGAGGTTCACTATACAGCAGACGTTGTCAAGCCGTGACATTTCCTCGGCAATTTGCGACAGAGACTGTCCATATGCCCTCTCCTCGTTTTTGCCGAGCCGCCATTCCACATTGACCCGCCGCATTTCCCCAAAAAGCCGTGCATTCTGAGGGAGAATTTCCGTGGGTCTCCATTTCACGTCGGGAATGCCGGAGAAGTCGGGCTGAGTGGCTGTGGAGAACACTATAGAGCAGTGAAATCTGTTGCAAAGGGCTTGCACGGCTTCCACCGTCGGCTTTGCCAGTTCAGCCGGCAGGCTTTGCGCCTCGTCGAAGAGAACGACACTGCCTGCAATGCTATGGAGCTTTCTGCAATCACCGGGCTTATCGGAGAACAGGCTTTCAAAGAAGCGCACCGAGGTCGTTATGATAACAGGTGCGTCCCAACGAGCGGTCATATCGCGCATGGTATCCGACAGCTCCCGCTGACTGTGGTCGATCAAAATCTGCTCGAACAGCTCTTGATACTCCTTTTGCGTCTGCTCGGCGAGGGTGAGGAACGGAAGAACAACGATTATGCGCCTCAGACCGTTCTTTATGCAGTGCCGCAGAGCAAAATTCATCATCGCCAGAGTTTTGCCCACACCGGTCGGAGCTGTCAGTGTGAACAGCCCGGGCTGTGCCTTGGCGGCTTGACCGCAACAGTCATACACCTCGTCACGCAGACGGTTTATTACCGTGGCTGAAGTCGACGCTTTTCGTATCTCGTTGCGATGTGCCTCCAGTCGACGCAGAGCAGAGACTGCGTCCAGTGTTCCTCCTTGGGTTTTTGAAAGATAGTCCGGGTCATCGTCAGAGGCGGACACGCTGTAATCGGCATCCACAAGGCAGGAAAACAGCATCCGCGTATCCAGCATGTCATGCACGTATTCTTCGGGTGAAATCGTGCGCTCATCGAGCTTCGGGAAACGAAATTCGGGGAAATCCCGTAAAAACGCCGATATTGCGGCTTGAAATTCGGCTTTTCCGCGCAATGATGGGGTTTTCTCACTCGGACAGTAGTCGGCGTTGGGGTTCATCAGCAGTTTTTTGAACGCCGCGGACATTTCAGCGAGAGAAACAAGTCCGTCATGATGCCCCTGTATCGCCTCAATGATAGGCTTGTATGTGTTGCCGGCATCCTGCCGTGAATAAAGCACGGCGGCACCGGCAACGGCATGGTCGATTCGGCTCTCTTCACCGCTCAATACATTTTGAAAGAGGGTCGCGTACTTGCCGAAGTCGTGGAAAAGTCCGGCAAGCTCCGCCTCGCGCTGTTGACCTGTTTCCTCGCCGAATAGCGAGGCAAGCTCGCTGACCTTGCCCAAATGCTCCTTGTTTAAGATTGCCTCGTGTGCGGCGGTTTTCGATTTTGCGTAATATACCGCGCTCTGCTCATACCCGGTCGAGATACCCATTTTTGCCGGCTCCTTATCTGCGTTTTTCCTGTTTATACTATATCTGTCCGCGTCTGCTTTGTCAATTCCGATAAGCTTGAAATATACAGCGTAGCATACACCCACGCTCTGCATTCTCAACAACGAAGGGAGAGCTTTGCACACTGTTTTTATATAATGACAAAACGCGTAAAAACAGCATTATTTGCTGGTAAACGGTTGCTATTTTTGTGGGTGCATGCTATAATATTTTGAAAAAATAGTCTCAGCTTCGCCGCTTGTTGCAAGGCTATGTCTGTTGTGCGCGGCGATGAAGTGCGCTTGTGCACGGGAAAGGAGAGCAAATGAAAGGCATCATACTCGCCGGAGGGAGCGGAACGCGGCTGTACCCGCTGACTATGGTCACGTCGAAACAGCTTCTGCCGGTTTACGACAAGCCCATGATCTATTACCCGCTTTCCACGCTCATGCTCGCCGGGATCCGGGATATCCTCATCATTTCCACGCCACAGGATCTGCCGAATTTCGAGCGTCTTCTGGGTGACGGAAGCCAGTTTGGCGTATCACTTTCCTACAAGGTTCAGCCCTCACCCGATGGGCTTGCACAGGCGTTCATACTCGGTGAGGAGTTCATCGGCGGGGATCGTTGTGCGATGATACTCGGTGACAATATCTTCTATGGCAACGGCTTCGGTCGCCTGCTACGCCAAGCCGCCGCGACGGAGACCGGTGCGACGGTGTTCGGCTACTACGTGGAAGACCCGGAACGCTTCGGTGTCGTGGAGTTCGACGCGAGCGGGAAAGCTGTTTCCATAGAGGAAAAGCCGGAACACCCGAAGTCAAACTATGCCGTGACGGGGCTGTACTTTTTCGACAAGCGCGTGTGTGAACGCGCAAAGAGCCTCAAGCCCTCCAAGCGCGGTGAGCTGGAAGTCACGGATCTCAACCGTATGTATCTTGACGAAGGCTCGCTCAACGTCGTCACGCTCGGTCGCGGCTTTGCGTGGCTCGACACGGGGACTATTGCCTCTCTTGCCGAGGCGGCTGAGTTTGTCCGCGTGCTGGAATCGCGCGAGGGTGTGCAGATATCCGCGCCCGAGGAGATAGCCTACAGAAACGGCTGGATAACCGCGGAGGAGCTTTCCCACTCCGCCGAGCTGTACGGCAAGTCACCCTATGGCAAGCATCTTGCCAATGTTGCCTCCGGCAAATACATATACTGAACAGGTAAACAACAATGGATTTTATAAAAACCAAGCTAGACGGTGTGTACATCGTCAAGCCCCGGGTGTTCGGCGATAACCGCGGCTTTTTTATGGAAAGCTGGTCGGAACGCGCGTTCACGGAGGCGGGGCTACACTATAACTTCGTACAGGACAATCACTCGTCCTCCACCGTCAAGGGGACGCTCCGCGGCATTCACTGCCAGCGCGGCAACGCGGCACAGGCGAAGCTTGTCCGCTGTGTGCGCGGCGCGGTTCTGGATGTGGCGGTAGACCTCAGGGCGAGTAGTGCGACCTACAAGCAGTGGGTGGGTGTGGAGCTGTCGGAGGAGAACAAGCAACAGCTGCTTATCCCGCGCGGCTTCGGACACGGCTTTGTCACGCTGACGGACGATGTGGAGTTTTTGTACAAGGCGGATAACCCCTACGCGCCCGCCGAGGAGGTCGGCATACTCTGGTGCGATGAGGAGCTTGGCATAGACTGGGGCGTTGACGCGCCCATACTTTCCGCAAAGGACAAGGTAAACCCGCCACTACGCGATGTGGTGACGGGATTTGAGGAGTGGTAAAACAATGAAAATGATAATCACCGGCGGTGCCGGATTCATAGGCAGTAACTTCGTCTTCTACATGAGAAAACAGCACCCGGACTATGATCTGCTGTGCCTGGATAAGCTCACCTACGCGGGCAATCTCGAAACTCTTGCTCCCGTGATGAATGACCCCAAGTTCAAGTTCGTTAAGGCGGACATTGCCGATCGCAAGGCGATGTATGACCTTTTTGAGGCGGAAAAGCCCGACGTAGTCGTCAACTTTGCCGCAGAGAGCCATGTTGACCGCTCCATTGAGACACCGTCGATTTTCCTCGAGACCAATGTTATGGGTACTCAGGTGTTGCTCGATGCCTGCCGAAAGTACGGTATCAAGCGTTTCCATCAGGTTTCAACCGATGAGGTGTACGGTGATCTTCCCCTCGACAGACCTGACCTTTTCTTTACCGAGAAGACCCCCCTGCACACCTCCAGCCCCTACTCGGCATCTAAGGCGTCGGCGGATCTGCTGTGCAACGCGTACCACAGAACCTACGGTATGCCTATCACC
>CAZBYU010000089.1:0-6085 GCA_964496235.1 uncultured Oscillospiraceae bacterium
GTTCTGATATGACTGCCGTCGACATCGGCATCTGCCATTATTATAATCTTGTGGTATCTGAGCTTTTCTATGTTGAACTCGTCGCCTATCCCCGCGCCGAGCGCGAGAATGAGCGGGTAGAGCTTGTCATTGCCGTATATTTTGTCTGCGCGTGCCTTTTCCACGTTCAGCATCTTGCCCCACATGGCGAGTATGGCCTGAAAACGGCTGTCACGCCCCTGAATGGCAGAGCCTGCGGCGGAGTCACCCTCGACGATGTATATTTCACACAGAGATGGGTCGCGCTCGTTGCAGTCTTGAAGCTTGTCCGGCATTTGCCCGCTTTCAAGCCCGGTCTTGCGCCGGACGGACTCCTTCGCCTTTCTCGCCGCCTCTCTCGCGCGGTTGGCCATCATCGCCTTTTCGAGTATCAGCTTTGCCGTGGCGGGGTGTTCCTCAAAATACTCGGCTAGCTGGTCGTTGACTATGCCGTCGACAAGGGTGCGTATATACGCGTTGCCGAGCTTTTGCTTCGTCTGACCCTCGAACTGCGCCTCCGGGAGCTTGACGGAGATGACCGCGCTTATGCCCTCTCTGACATCTTCACCGGATACCTTGTCATCGCCCTTTATGATGTTGTTTTTCTGACCGTAGGCGTTTATCACACGCGTCAACGCGGTCTTGAAGCCGGTTTCGTGCATGCCGCCCTCGGGGGTGTGTATGTCGTTTGCAAAGCTTACAAGAGTCTCGCTGTAGCCGTCGTTATATTGCAGTGCGATCTCCGCGATTGCGTCCGCTTTTTGCCCGGAGAGGTAGATGACCTCCTCGTGGATGGGGTTTTTATGTTGGTTAAGATGGCTGACAAACTCGCGTATACCGCCCTCGTAGCACAGCGTCTCTCCCTGCTCCATGCCCTCGCGCTCATCGCGAAGCTCTATGGTAAGCCCGCCGTTTAGAAATGCCTGCTCACGCATGCGGGTATGGAGTATCTCATAATCATACACCGTCTCGTCAAACATCTCGGGATCGGGCTTGAAGCGGACGGTAGTGCCGCGTTTGTCGGTTTTGCCGAGCTTGGTAATGCTCTCGGTTATGCCGCCGCGGGAGAACTTCATGCCGTATCTCTCCCCGTCCTTGCACACCTCGACCTCAAGCCACTCAGACAGCGCGTTTACCACGGATGCACCCACGCCATGCAGACCGCCGGACACCTTGTATCCCCCGCCGCCGAACTTGCCGCCGGCGTGAAGCACGGTGAACACGACCTCAAGCGCACTCTTGCCCGTCTGCTCCTGTATGTCGACAGGTATGCCGCGTCCGTTATCCTCCACACAGATTATATCGCCCTGCTCTATCGTGACGCTTATCTTCGTGCAAAAGCCCGCAAGAGCCTCGTCAATGGAGTTATCCACAATCTCGTAAACAAGATGATGAAGACCCGAGGACGAGGTAGAGCCTATATACATGCCCGGGCGTTTTCTAACGGCTTCAAGCCCCTCGAGAACCTGAATCTGTGATGCGTCATACTCCTGTGCCGTGGTTGTTTTGATTTCGTCTGCCATTTGTTATTCTCCAAATTCGTTTTTTCGACAAATTTCTTACCTTGCCGTATATCGCCTGTCCGTGCTGTCTTTTATAAGCCGTTTTCCGCGCGTTTTAACAGCGTCGCGGCGGCGGGCTGGGCAAGGTGGACGCGGCGCGTTTTGCCGCGGTGTGTCACTATGAAGGTCTTGGGTATGTCGTCCTCCGCCGCGTTCACGACTTCCCCGGCTTTTTCCGCCGTGGCGAGGTAGGCGCGTGTCAGATGTGACTGTGAGGTGATGTCAAGGTCAAATATGCCGATAATGTCCTCCGTGGGCAACACATTTCCCTTGCCGATGTTGAGATACATATCAATGTCCTCTTTACAATGCTTTTTGTTTTTTCACTATTCGACCGTTTTCGACAAACAGCACCCTACCGCCTGTGCGCTTGGATATTCCCTCGTCCTCACAGCAGGTTATCAGTGTCTGTCCGCCGCCGATGGAGTTCAGAACAAACTCCTGACGCTTCGCGTCAAGCTCACTCAACACATCGTCAAGCAGAAGAATCGGATACTCCCCTGTTTCGGCAAGGAATATCTCCCGCTCGGCAAGCTTCAGAGACAGTGCCGCAGTGCGCGTTTGCCCCTGTGAGGCAAAGGCGCGGGCAGGTGAGCCGTTTATGAAAATTTCAAGGTCGTCCTTGTGTGCGCCGGTCAGACATTGACCCGCGTCAAGCTCCGCCTGACGGTGGCGTTCCTGATGGTCACACAGCTCGTAATATATTTCCTTTGCCGAGGCAAAGGGGTCACTCACCGTGCCGACGGTTTTGTATTTTACCTCCAGACGCTCACCCGCGCCGGAAAACTCACTGTGTATGGGTCGTGCCGCTTCGTCGAGCCGTGCGGAGAACGCCGCACGGTAGCGGATAAGCTGTGCCGAGGCTCTGCACATGCCGTCTGAAAATTCATCTAGCGTGTCGAGAAGTGAGGGCTTATCCCGCCAATCCTTCAATATGCGGGTTTTATGCTCATAGAGCTTGTTGAACTGTGCAAGATACTCGGCGTAGCGCGGACGAATCTGACTTATCGCATTGTCTAACAGCTTCCGCCGCACCGCCGCGCCCTCTTTTATAAGGTTCAGATCGTCCGGGCTGAACAGCACCGTGTTCAGCGTCTCGCCCAGCTCTCCGGCGGTTTTCTTCACGCCGTTTACGCTTATTTTCTTCGCCGTGCCGGGACGAAGGTCTATCTTCACGGTCTGCTCGCGTTCATGGCTTTCCACGTCGGCAAGTATTTCCGCGCAGGTAAAGTCAAACCCGACAAGCTCTCTGTCAAACCTCGTGCGAAAGCTTTTCCCCATGGACAGCATGTATACCGCCTCTAAGAGATTTGTCTTTCCCTGTGCGTTTTGCCCGCATATCACATTCGTCCCCGGTGAAAACTCCGCGGTTTCCCACTCGTAGTTTCTGTAACCGTTGAGGGCGATTTTAATTATTCTCATTCGTCCGTCGACTCTGCCGTTATTTCAAGCATGTTTCCCGCAAACTCTACCCTGTCACCCGCGCGAAGCTTTTTACCCCGTTGAGTGCATACCTCGCCGTTTACGGTCACCATGCCCTCGGCAATCACGTATTTTGCCTCACCGCCCGTGCCGACCAGCGCGGCAAGCTTCAACAGCGAATCGAGCTTTATATATTCCGTTGTTATATTTATTTTTTCCATTTGCTCCGCTTTCCAATCTCAGAAAGTAATATTTATCACCTTATCGCGCCCTTGCCGCGGATTTGTTTACACATCCGCACGCAGACGCACCGGAAGTATCATATATCTGTAGCTCTCATTTGAATCGGGGGCGCAGATGACGCAGGGGGATGAGGCGGTGTTGAAGTTCACAAGCAGCTCCTCGTCCGTCGCGGCTTTCAGCGCGTCCATGAGATAGCGACTGTTGAAGCCTATCTCCAGCTCCTTTCCGCCCTCGCAAAGGCATATGTCATCTGCACGACCGATGGGCGTGAGGCACAAAAGCTCTATCTTTCCCGCCGTGATGTGCAAACGCACCGGGTTTGAATTTTTCTCGCTCACTATTATCGCCACGCGCTCTATAGCCTCCATGAACTCCGCGCGGTTTACCTTGACCGTGTTTTCAAACACCGTCGGCAGGGAGCGGCGGTAATTCAAGAAATCACCCTCCAGGCGGCGGGACACCACAACGGTGTTTCCTATCACGAAGGATACGTGCTTTGCACCCACGGCAATCTCCACGTCACCGTCCTCGTCGTTGCATATACGCTCAACGTCAGTCAGAGTTGTGCCAGGAACGATGAAGGTGCAGTTTTCGAGCTTGCCGGAGTCTATGCTCTCCACGCGCTTTGCAAGGCGATAGCCGTCCACCGCGACAAGCGTGAGCTGTTTATCCTCCACCTCAAAAAGTATCCCTGTGTAAACGGGGCGAACTTCACTGTCGGAGACGGCGAAGATGGTTTTGGTTATCATGTTTTTCAGTATGCTCTGCGGCAGGACAATGCTGTTTATCTTGTCCACGCTCGGAAGCTCAGGATACTCCTCGGGGCTTATGCCGATGAAGTTATATTCGCTCTGCCCGCATTTTACATTCACGCTAAGCTGTTTTTCGTCCGCCTCTATGCTGACTGTTCCGTCCGGCATGCGACGTATCATCTCGCCGAAGAGCTTGGCGGAGAGAACTATGCTTCCGCATTCGCGCACATTCGCGTCTATCGTGGTGTATATGCCCTTTTTCAGGTCGAAGCCGGTTATCTTCACGCTGTCCGGCTCGGCGTTTATCAGTATACCCTCAATAGCGGGAATCGGGCTTTTGGAGGCCGCGGCTCTCATTGCCACGGTGACGGCGTTTTGAAGCTCGTATTTCTCACAGGTGAATTTCATTTTCTCTCCTCCGTTTTTTTAGGTAAGTAAGTAAAGGATAATAATTTTAGTATTATTAGTAGTAGGCGAAAATCTTGTGGAAAAGTGCGAAAAAGCGTTGGTAGGGTTTAATTTTCAATGTTGATAAAAATGTTCGGTTTTTTCGGGTTTTCCACAGGAATGGGGCATGAAAGAGTTTTCAACATCTCTTTTTGAGTTTTCCACATGAAAATGTTTAGAATTGACGTTGTTATAAAACGCGGTGAAAGAATCGCTTACAGGGAATTTATATTAGATGTGATATCGCGTATAGTAAGTGCCATGTTGGGGTCTGTTTTCAATAGATCCTCCACCTTGCGTATGGAGCTTAGCACGGTGGCGTGGTTTCTGTCCTCATACTCCGTGCCTATGTCTTTAAGCGAAAGGTTTGTCAGCGAGCGCATAAGGTACATTGATATCTGACGCGCCATTGCGGTGTTCTTTGAGCGGTTTTGACCGCGAAGATCCTCTTCACGCAGTGAGTAGAACCTTGCCGTCTCGCTGATTATTCTCTCGGGTGACGGGATATACTCGCCTGTTCGCATAACGTCTTTGATAGCGCGTTTGACGGAGTCTATTGTAATGGTGTAGTCGAGTATTTCCTTATATGCCGTGAGGCGTTTTATGACGCCCTCGATCTGGCGTATATTCGCCGTGATGTTCTCCGCAATGAATTCGACCGCCTCGTCCGACAGTATAAGACCGAGCTGGGCGGCCTTGTTTCGAGTTATCGCCATGCGAGTTTCAAGATCCGGCGGCTGGATATCCGCCATAAGTCCGCCCTCAAAGCGGGAACGCAGACGGTCATCAAGCAGAGACATCTCAAGCGGCGGACGGTCGGACGTGATGACTATCTGATGACCGGCCTCGTAGATATTGTTGAAGGTATGGAAAAATTCCTCCTGAGTTGAGCGTTTACCCGCTATGAACTGAATATCGTCGACAAGGAACAGGTCGACATTTCTGTACTTCATGCGAAAGTCATCGACGTTGCCGTCCTTTATCGCGCGTACCATCTGGTTTGTAAAGTCATCGCCCTTTATATAGGCAAGCTTTTTTGACGGCTCGCGTTCATGTATCGCCTGTCCGATTGCAAGCAGCAGGTGAGTCTTGCCGAGACCTGAGTTGCCATAGATAAAAAGCGGGTTATAGGTCTTCCCCGGCTTTTCGGACACCGCTATCGCCGCGGCATGTGCAAACTTGTTCGATGAGCCGACTATAAACCTGTCAAAGGTGTACCCCGCCATCTCGGGGAGCAGATTATCCTCCTGCTTGCCAAGCTCATAATCCTTTATCTCGTCCCCGGCAAGTATGGTAAGCTCAAAGTCGCAGGAAAAAAGATCACTCAGCACGGTTTTTATAGTCTCCGCGAAACGTGCCTGAATTATCCCGCGCTTGAAGTCGTTGCTTGTGTGTATGACAAGTCGGCAATCGTCAATCTCCACCGGCTCACAGTCGGAAAACCATGTGTCAATGGCAGTCGGCGTAAGCTGTTTGCCCAGAGCCTTCATTATCTCCTGCCATATATCATTAAGTGAATTCATATATCCCCCATGCTCTATTATTTTTATATTTTTCAGTTGCTTTTCAACAAATATGCATACCTCTCCAATGAACCATATTATTATAGCAAATTCGCGCCTTTAATGCAATATCTATAAT
>CAZBYU010000090.1:0-6047 GCA_964496235.1 uncultured Oscillospiraceae bacterium
TCATAATACTCGGCACAAAGGTATCGCCCGCGCCGCGCAAAACCCCCGCCGCCACGATGGAAACACCAAACAGCGGCTCTACGAAAAGCTCTATGCGTAAAACCTGCGCCGCAAGCTCCCGCACAGCCAGATCCGGTGTAAGGAATCGGAAAAGCAGTGGGCATGCAAACATCAGAACCGCGCCGAAAAGCCCCATAAGTATTGCACCCAAAGCAGTGCAAATGTTTCCGTAACGCTTGGCAAGTGCGGCATCTCCCGCGCCGACACTACGCCCTACAAGCGTTGCCGCCGCCGCCGCTATGCCGAAGCCCGGCATATAGCAAAGGTTCTCCGCCGTGACGGCAAAGGAATTGGCCGCAATGGCAACTGTGCCGAGAGGCGCGATTATTATGGTGGCAACCACGAGCGCACTGTTCATGGCGATTTCCTGTACGGCAACAGGCGCACCTATCCTGACGGCGTTTTTCAGGATATCCGCATTAAACGCACTGCGTTCCGAACGCTTTAGGCGCAACTTAGAATTCCTGACGCAACAGAAATAAAGCATAAGCAGACTTGTGACCGCGCAGGCAAGCGTTGTTCCCAAGCCCGCGCCTAAAACACCGTAATGCGGTATGAGCATGGCATTGAATACGACATCAAGCACACACATAACAGCGTTTAGTATGCTCGGAGTAACCATGTCACCACAGCATTGAAGAAACGAAGATGTAAGCGAGTTAAGCTGTGAAAATGGCAACATGAGCGCGAAGGCGAAGAAATACGCCGACGCGTCACCCACAATGTCCTGTTCCCCGCCGAGCCACACAGGCAAAAAGGCGGATACCAGTGCCGCGGCAAGTCCCATAAGCCCGGACACTATGAGCGCGGAAACAAGACCGTGACGCACAACTGTCCTCGCCCCGACATCATCCCCGCCGCCGATCCGGTGCGCCGTCTGCACGGAAAAGCCGGCGGACACGGCATAGGTCACGCCGCTTAAAAGCCATGTTGCCGTGGCAACCAGCCCGATCGCGGCAGACGCTTTTGCCCCCAACGCGCCAACCATAGCAGAGTCGATGTACTGCATGACAATTGTGGATATTTGAGTTAGTATTGCCGGGAGACTCAAACGCCACACCTCTTGCACCTGCGGCTTAAGCTCCGACCATTTTATCTTCGGCATAGTCATCTCTCTTAAAACGATGAATCTGATTTCCGGCAGTAGGTACAGTCACCTACTGCCGGAAACGTATCTCGGACATTCTACCGTATTTTTATCATTTACGCAAGAGGGGGATCACCAGCTAAACTTGTATATTGCTTTCTCCATGTAATCTCTTCCGGGACCGAAAACCGAATTGGGGAACGTCGGCTGATTCGGTGAATCGGGAAAAAACTCCGGTTCAAGACAAAAACCTGAAAACTTGTTATATATTGCACCGCCTTTACCTTCTATCCCGGGTAGCATATTGCCTGTATAAAACTGAACCCCGGGCTGTGTAAGCCTCATTTCCATGCCGCGTCCGGTCAACGGCTCATAAAATTCACCGAAAGTACGGAGACGTCCCGCCTCGCCATCTGCCACCATACAATGGTCATACCCACCAAGACCGCATTCAACTAGACTTTCTATATCTTGCCCTATGGTCTTGCCAAGTCTGAAATCAAGAGAGGTTCCTTCTACCGGCTTAATCTTTCCCGTCGGCATATACTCTGAGTTCACCTCAACATATTCCGTACTGTACAGCTTTGTCTCCATTTCCAGAACGCTTACGTTTCTTGTGCTTCCGGTCAGATTGAAATAAGTATGATTTGTAAGATTCACCGGACAAAGACTATCGCAGGTGGCTTCATAAAGCGCGATAAGCTCGTTTTCATCACTCAGTCCGTAACTGACCGTGGTTTCGAGATTACCGGGATAACCCTGATCTCCATCCGGACTTAAAAGCTCAAAACGAGCGAAAACTGCATTGCTTTCTCTGTACAGTTCAACATCCCAAAGTCGCTTTGAAAAGCCCTCCACACCACCATGTAAAGAACAATTCGGCTTATTTGCCGACAAAGAATATTCTTTGTCATTAAGCAAAAAACGCGCTTTATTTATTCTGTTTGCGAAGCGACCGACAGTAACACCGAAAAAGTACCTATTACTTTTATAGCCTTCGAAACTGTCGTATCCCAAAACGACATCATCTATACCGTCATTTTTCGAGGGAACTTTCAGGGAAACCAACGCCGCACCATATGAGCACAGTGACATCTCCAATTCCCCAGTTTTTAACGTGATTAGCTTTGCCTCGCGTCCATCATCGAGCGTACCGAAGGTTTTGATATCTGCATTCATGTTTTTCTCCGAAACATAAAGCGAATGAAAGCATAGACTTGGGAAAAGAAAATACACTGAGCCAATGCTTTCACTCTGATTTCTTTTTTAGACTCTTGCCTGATTCGGCTGCGGATTACACGGAAGCGGATTTCCCGCCGCAGTATAAAGCGCGTACCATTCGTCTCTTGTCAGGGTAATGTCTGCGGCATCAAAGCATTCTTTCAAACGAGACGCTTTGATAGTTCCGGTAATCGGCTGCATATGTGCGGGGTGGCGCAGTATCCACGCAAACGCAATCGTGCTTGGCGAAACAGAATACTTTTCGGCAATTTCATCAAGCACACGGTTCAGCTCCGGAAACTTTGGATGTCCAATAAACACACCCTCCTGAAAACCGAACTGAAGCGGTGACCATGTCTGTATTGTAATATCATTGAGACGACAATAATCAAGTATACCTCCATCTCTATCAATAGCACCGTCATTGCACATATTCGTGTATATTCCCTGCGATATCATGCCGCAATGGGCAATACTAAACTGCATTTGGTTTATAACAAGAGGCTGCTTTACGTAGCGTTTCAAAAGCTCTATCTGCATAGGAGTTGCATTTGACAGCCCGAAAGCACGAACCTTTCCATTTTGTTTTAGGATATCAAACGCTTCTGCTATCTCTTCCGGCTCGTAAAGAGCATCCATACGATGAATCAGGAGAACGTCGATGTAATCCGTTGAAAGCCGTTTGAGGCAACCATCTACCGCAGATAGAATGTAATCCTTTGACAGGTCAAAAGCATTCATCGCTTTTCTGATTCCGCACTTCGTCTGAATATACATTTGCTCACGTATATCCTGGTTACTCTTGACTACTTCACCGAATACTTTTTCGCTGAGAGATCCACCATAGAGATCCGCGAGGTCAAAATATGTTCCACCGAGTTCAATGGAGGTCTTGATATATGCATCAGCCTCGGCAACACTGAGGTTGTTCATTCTACGGCAACCCACAGCCATCGTAGGAACCATCATATCGCCGATCTTAAGAGTTCTCATTTTACGCCATTCCTTTCCAACTAGGAGCAAAGAAGATTACTTCTTCAGTTCTCCCCTGTAAAAATGGATATTACACTTCTCGCAACCGCTTCCTATGGTAGAGCCGAGGTGCAGTTTGAAGCCGTTGGTGTCTGCAACGCCTCTGTCGCCTTCCATAACCATGTCGCAAAGCAAATTAATGTCATCATCGCTAAAGCCCATTTTCTGCCACGCCGCAACGAGTGGACAATAATTAAGATAAGCATCGGCATTATTCTCATCAGAGGTGACCGGATTCATAATGAACACTTTCTTCATGAGTTCGTTGAAAGAAAACGCCTTCATCTCATCTCCATTGAGCTGACGCCCCTCTACTGCAGATGCTGCTCTAACGCCGTGGATTTCACGACCGCAACGACGAATGGCACGACGCGTAATGCTTTCTGCATCAACGCCTGCCTTACGCATCTCATCGAAGAGAAGTGCGAACCAAGTTGCGCGGAATTCGATTGCGCTACGAACCGCTTCAACGGTCTCGTCAGCCTGATTGGGGTAGTTTTTAATATTAGACATAATGTTATCCTCCGTCTCCGTATTAATTAATATGTAAAACTATTTGTTCTTACTCATATACTCATGGGCGGTGTCAACGGCAACTTTTATTTTCTCGTTACTTATACCGTGTCCTTGAATAGTGCAGTCAGCACCGAGCATATATCCGTTGAGATTGTCAATGCTTCCGATAATACCGTTTACTTCAGCTTCAATCTCTCTATCACTGCCATTGAGTATCACTCCACGATTGTTTACTCCGCCGAGAACAGGTCTTCCGCCAAAAAGTTTCCTACCCTCACTAATACTCAGCCCTGTATCCTTGACAGACCAGTTCACGATAGCGCACGGATAGTCTGTGTAACGTCTTGGCATAGACACATAATCATAATCCGGCTCTCCGCATATGTGGAGTATGTTCCTCGCACCGTAGCTCTCTGCCGCATTCAAAACAGTGAGATCACCTTCTTTTACAAGAAGATTGAACTCTTCATCTGTGAATCTTCCCGGCTCGCTAAACTGTCCGGAATAGAATAGTCCGTCAATACCGGCTTCCATAAAGCCTGCAACCCATTCCGTCTGCGCTTGTGCCACGCGCTTTACGGCATCCGCGAGTTGTTGCGGCGCAGTCTTGGAATAATGCATAACCATATCGTAGCCATAGCTCTGTACTATTGTTTTCAAAGGTCCAAACATAGTCTGAAAAACCAGAGCATCATGACCGGTGGTATCGAGAATCATCTTAATAACATCAAGAAGGCGATGAAAAACCGGTGATGACTCTCCGGGGTAGCTCACCTTATCCCAATCGGAGGGTGACTGAACACTGACTTCGATAGGCTGAATATAATCCTGCATCACCTTGTACAAGTCAACCCCAGTCTCTCGGAAAGTTCTGAGATGATTTTGTGCAATGGTATACGTATTATTTGTGGGGTCAAAGTGATACCAAAAGCCCGCTGGGATAAAGTCCGGCTTTTCGCAGTTAAGCACGGCATTTACTCTTTCGATTTTGTTCATTAGATTCCTCTTTTTCTTATATTTGTGTTAAACAACGCCACATCAGGTGTAAAGTGTGCAGGCTACTTTACGTCCCTTTTCAATCTCAATCAGCGGAATATCCTGACCGATACACTTTGCGGTTGCATACTTGCATCGCGGCGCGAATCGGCAACCCGGACGCGGATTAATCGGGTTGGAAACCTCACCGCTAAGCACAATACGTTGCTTATCGGGACGAAGCTCCGGCAAGGGAATTGCAGACAGAAGTGCCTGTGAGTACGGGTGATACTGAGTTTCAAAAAGTTGCTCTTTAGGTGCGTATTCAACCACCTGCCCCATATACATGACCATAATATTTGAGCTGATATGTTTGACTACACAAAGGTTATGCGTGATAAACATATAAGCAAGACCGTTTCTTTCCTGCAAATCCATGATCAGATTCAGAATCTGCGCCTGAATTGACACATCCAACGCGGAAACAGGCTCATCGCAAACTATAAACTTGGGATTGAGTGCGAGCGCACGCGCAACACCAACTCTTTGACGTCTTCCTCCGTCCAGTTCATGAGGATATGAATTCACATAACGTTCGGACAGTCCTACAAGATCCATCAATTCCAAAACTCGTTCTTTGATCTTCGTTTCATCTGTTAGCACCTTTTGAACGTGAATAGGTTCTGCTATTAGATCCTGTATTGAAAGTCTCGGGTCAAGTGATGAAAAGGGATCTTGGAAAATCATTTGCATATCCTTATACGTATCCGGCATTTTTCTTCCACGCGCATCAAATATGCTATCTCCGTTATAAAGGACCTCTCCTTCTGTTGCAGGCAAAAGACCGAGAATAACTCTGCCGAGAGTGGACTTGCCGCATCCGGACTCCCCTACAACACCGAGCGTTTCTTCCGGAGCAATGGTGAGATTCACATCGTCCACGGCATGCAAAACGCCACGGCTGACATTGAAGTACTTTTTCAGCCCCTTTGTTTCTATGATAGGTGTCATGTCAATCCTCCCATCCATCGCTGTATTTGAAGCACTGGATACTATGTGTACCCTTCGTATAGACTTCCGGTTCTCTCTTTTCACAGATGTCCATACGGTACTTGCACCTGTCGCAAAACTTACATCCGTTCGGAAGATTCAATGG